>JAGBFF010000029.1 GCA_017936615.1 Clostridia bacterium
CGCGTTCTTTGGTGAACCATCGGGGATTCGAACCCCGGACACCCTGATTAAAAGTCAGGTGCTCTGCCAACTGAGCTAATGGTTCGTGTGCAGTTGCTATGATATTATAGCCAACTGTTTGGCAATTGTCAAGCAGAAAATCATAAGAAGAGGAAGTCAGGAAGTATGAAACTGTATTTGGTGCGCCACGGAGAGAGCGAATCCAACCGTCTCGGGTATTTTGCGGGGCAGCTCGATGCACCGCTGACCGAGCTGGGGCACGAGCAAGCACGGCGGGTCGCTGAGTTTTTTCGGGATATCGCCGTGGATGCGGTGTATTCGTCGGATCTGTCACGTGCAGCGGAGACGGCGCGGCCCACTGCCGAGCAGCACGGGCTGTCGGTGATTCCGGCTCCGGGGATGCGTGAGGTGCATGCCGGTGACTGGGAGGGAATGCCCTTTACCGAGCTGCCGGTGATCTCCCCCGAGCAATATCGGGTGTGGAACACCGATATCGGCAACGTACATTTTCCGAATGGCGAAAGTGTTGAGGCGGCTGCGCTGCGGGCACAGGAGGCGCTGCGGCAGATCGCAGAAACACATCCCGGGGAGACGGTGGTCGTGGCGTCACACGGCGGCATCATCCGCGCACTGCTTGCGCTGTGGCAACACGGTAGCGTACAGGCGATGCAGCACGCGGTGTGGGCACCCAACGCGTCGGTATCGGAGATTCTTTGCGAAAAGGGGACGTTCTGCGTGCTCCGCAGCGGTATGGTGGAGCATTTGGGCGATCTGGTGACCGAGTTGCCCAAGACTATATAAAGGAAACATAATGGATTAGCATCTTGACGGTTTGGCAAGGAATATGATACAATGGCCTTGCGATATCGGGAGATGAGGAGGACGGTACCGAGCTTCGTACTGTCCTTTTGCGTTTCCCAAAAGTCGAAAGGAGACGATAATATGAGCAAAACAAACAAACGACTGTTGGCGGTGTTGTTGGCGATGCTGCTTACGGTGATCCTGTGCGGTAATGCGCTGACGGTGGCAGCGGATGACGTCATTGCTGCGGACAGTGTGGACGTCAGCCGCGACGCGCTGACCCTGCGCGTCGGTTCTTCCTTTACGCTGAAGGGTCAGCCGCTGCCCGTGAAGGCGGATATGAGCGAGGCTGTCTGGGCGTCCGACGACGAAGCGGTCGCCACGGTGGAGAACGGCAAGGTGACGGCGGTGGCTGCCGGTACCACGACGGTCACGGTGACGGTGAACGGCAAGAGCGATACCTGTGAGGTCACGGTGGTCGAGGGCACCGCGTCGGAAGCCGATCTGGTGGTGGACGCGCTGCTGTGGACCGGTGGTAACGGGCAGGTAACGCCGGGTACGGCGCTGACCTTCCAAGTCAAGGTGACCAATCAAGGCACCGCCGATGTGAACGGTGCGTTTTACGTGGATATCTCTGCGGGCCAGAACCGTATTTTCCGTCTGGAGCATAAGGACGGTGTTAAGGCGGGCGAGACGGTGTCGGTGACCTCCGATCCGTGGACCGCGGTCGCGGGTGACCACATGATGGCTGTGCGGGTCAACCCCACGCTGTCGGTGGCAGAGGCGAACGAAAGCACCAACAACACCTATCAGATCGGTCTGCGCGTGGCGGATGACCGTCTGGCACCTGCTGACGAGACGGTTGCCGCGCTGATAGAGGAATACGGGCTGACCAACCTGACCTTCAGCGATGATTTTGACACGCTGGACACGGTGGACGTACTTGCCGGCGGTAAAGAGGGTTACAAATGGTACGTTACCCGCCGTTGGAGTCAGAAGGATATGACCCGCGCCGACTACTTCGTTAAAGACGGCGTGATGACCCTGCAGCACGAGGATTGCACCTACGCGATCGGTGCTTCGACGATGGATCCCACTACTCACACCGGTTATACCTTCAACCATGGCTATATGGAGTTCCGTATCCGTATGCCGCGCCCCGAGGGGAAGGATGAGGGTGAGAAGGGTAAGCCTGCCGTGTGGTCGCTGCCGACCGGTAAGTGGCTGGAGATCCCCGGTGACAACAAGCACTGGGTCGAGGTGGACTGGATCGAGTACTACGGCGATGATTATTACACCATTTCCGTGCACGAACAGGAAAAGTTTGAGGATGCCGAGAAGAATTGGTACAAGAACAGCGGCGCCAAGCAGGCCGGCTACGGTGACGGCGAGTGGCACACGCTTGGCTTCCTGTGGGTCGAGGATCAGATCATCGGTTATTATGACGGCGAGGAGATCTTCAATCAGACCTACGGTGCAGACGAGGTGCCGATCCCGATCAACCAGAATATGAGCGGTGAGCTCAAGTTTGACGGCGTATTTGACATTTTGGACACGCATGATATGGTGCTGTACATCGCCGGCGGTATCGACATGCCGATGGAGATCGATTATATGCGCATCTGGCAGGTCGCTGCGGAGGAGCCGGTGATCGAAGCTGTTACCGATCCGACAGTCCAAGGCGGCGTAACAGATCAGCCGCCGGAAGAGCCGGAAGAGCTGCCGTGGGTGTGGATCATTCTCGGTGCGGTGGCCGTTGTCGCGGTTGTGGTGGCGGTAATCGTCATTTGCAAGGGTAAGCAGGCCAAAGTGGAGAGTGAGCCCGAAGCGCCGGAGGCGGAAGAATAATAGAATTGCAGTGCAATGAAGGCGGCAGACGGTGCAGCAGCACCGTCTGCCGCCTTTTTGATTTTGCTGCAGGACTGGTACGGCCTATGTGTTCGGTGGAAATCTCAACCTTTTCGGAGTCAGGTTGTTGGTGGAAGGCGGATTTATGGAGAAATTTCTCATATAAGAGCCAGTTGCGAAATTTTTGTGCAACTTTACCAAAGGGTAAGTTTGGTTTTCGCTGCTTTTGTAGAATTGCACAGACCCGTCTTGCAATTTGAAAACCGGTATGTTATGCTAATGATGGTCGACAGCCCCTATAGGGGAAATTATACCCATTTTCGGGCTGTTGGCACCCATTAGCACGGCGGAATGTGCATATTACCGCCGTGGTTCCCGGGAGTTCACTTTGAAAGGGGAAGAACGCGTATGAAAACAAACGCACGCCGGATCGTGTCGTGGATCGCAGCGATGACCTTGCTGCTGACCTGCGCTATCAGCGGTCTGGTACTGCCGGCAACGGCAGAGGAAGAAAACCTCTTTGTCAACGGCGACTTCGAAAGTGGCGCTACTGCGGAGTGGCAGAGCAGCGCACTGATCGTATCCGGTGCTGGCAAAGATGGTGGTTACGGTTATTATCATGATCGTACTCAGTCAGATGAGTGGGCAGCGGACGGCCAAATTCGCTATAAGGCTGCGCTGCTCGGCAAAATGGAAGCAAACACCGAATACGTTTTGACTTTTGATTACAAAACGTCCGGTGCGGCCAGAGGCCAGCTTTATTTTGACCAGACCTTCGGTACGACATCTGATGCGAAAAAGTTATATAGCGGTTATGATCTGCCGTTGGACGTGACGAACTGGACGACGCAGTCCATCAAGTTTACTACGCCTGCGGAGATCGCTGCCAATGCGGGTTGGGAATTTTCCATCCGTACCCGCGGTGGTGTCGGTGAGGTTTGGTACGACAACTTCGTGCTGACCAAGGCTGGTGCGGCGGAACCGCCCAAGTTTGAGATGCCCGATCCTACCTTCTCGGGCGAGCACGGCTGGACTTATAATTCCACCGTGGAGGGTCTGTTCACCAAGGGTGACGCTGTCCCGGCTCAGACTGATACGGATGGTAACAAGTACATCACTGTTCCCGCGAACGGCAAGTACGTCCGCTCTCCCGCGGTCGCTTACGATTTGAAAGCGGGCGACTGGATCCGCATTGAGTTCAAGATGCGTAAGAACGACGCCGGTAAGGCGACGCTTGCCATGCAGCTGCAGGGCGGTATGTTCGACGGCTATGCACAGCCGGAATGGACGATTGAAGATGCCGCGACCGGTACGACCGGTAACGGCGAGTGGTTTACCTACGTGACCTATGCACAGGCACAGAAGGCGACCAGTGCTTTCTACGTCGTTCCGTTCCTGCTGACCAACAAGACGACCGCCGACCTGACGGTCGATATTGACGATTTCGAGATCACCGCGCTGCCTGCAGGCACCACGAAGTACGACTTTGAGTTGCTCGACGGCAGCGGTTTTGACGAAAAGCCCTCCGCGCTGAACGACTACGGCTTCGGCGGTCTGTTCAACGACGGCGGTAAGATCGTTGACGATCCCGCCGATGCGGAGAACAACGTGCTGTACTTTGACGGCACGGGCAACGTTCAGGCATATTTCTATCCGATCAACTATTCGTACGTTCCCGAAGGTACGACTTCCAAAAAGAACGTGCGTACCGAGGCGAATACGATCTATAAGCTGACCTACCGTCAGAGGGGTACCGGTACCACTTCGCCCGGAATCGGTTCTACGTACGGCACTCGTCTTTCCTTGACCGGTGAGCCTGATAAGGCTTCCGACGAGTGGAAGACCATCACCGCGTACTACAAGACCAGCAGTTCCCTGAATGCGAACTATACGTTCGATTTCAAGGTATTCGGTGAGGTCTATCTGGACGATTTCTCGCTGAAGATGGTTCAGCCTGCAACCTCCGTGGAGCTGGATAAGACGGCTGCAACGGTTACGGAAGGCGATACGCTGAAGTTGACTACTACGGTGAAGCCGGATGGCGCAACGGCCGATGCCATCGTCTGGACTACCAGCGATGACACGGTGGCTACCGTTGTTGACGGCGTTGTGACCGCTGTCAAGGCCGGTACCGCGACTATCACCGCAACTTCCGGTACGCTGTCTGCCACCTGCACCGTGACGGTGGAGGCTCCTGTAAATCCCGGCCCGGGCACCGATCCTGAGGAGCCCGATTCCGATGCGCTGGTCGACGAAAAGTTCGAGAACGGCCCGCAGGGTGTGTTCGCCGGCGCGACCGACACCAGCACGTCTTGGAATATTGTGGACGGCGGCGTGAACGGCGGCAAGGCTCTTGCCATTACCTATAAGAACGGTGACCGTTGGTTCAAGTGGAACACCTTGACCTTTGAGCCCAACACCCGTTACAGCATCACCTTCCTTGCGAAGGGTCCGCAGGTCCGTTTGGGCGTGTATAAGTACAGTGGCTCGGTGGATGCTAAGGGTGGTTCCTTCAACCTGTACACCCGTCCGTATCAGGACGATTGGACGTCCTATCGCCTGGAGTTTACCACCGGCGCCGAAGGCTTCGGTTATGACCCGGCGAACGCGGGCTACGGTATGTTCTTCAACCGTGCCTCTGCGCTTGCGGATACCACGGAAGTGACCCTCATCGACAACTTCAAGATTGCGAAGACCGATGAGACCACCGACCGTATCATCGGCGGTGACTTCACCTATCCCGGTATGCAGCAGTGGTACGGCAAACACCTGAACAACACTGCTGATGGCTATATTGTCGTGGCGGATCCTGATGATGCGACCAACAAGGTGCTGAAGGTTCCGGCTTCCACCGGCAACCTGGGCGACAACTACCTGTCGGGTATCTATCTGGAGGCGGGTCGTCTGTATGAGCTGTCCTTCAAGGCGAAGGGCGCTCCGATCAGTGTCTTTATGCCGGCGAAGCAGACCTCCGGCGGTACGCTGACCGGCGATGCCTGGTTCCACACGGAAGAGTCTTCCGATTGGAAGACCTATACCTATACGTTCACGGCTACCGACAACGCTGCCGGTTATGCCGAGGCGAACTGGATCCTCAATCTGTCCCGTAACGTGGATGTTACCGGCGATTCCTACATCGACGATTTCAGCATCAAGCTGACGACTATTCCGGATGCGACCGCTGTTACGCTGAACAAGACCGAGACTTTGCTCGGCATCAACGCGACCGAGACGCTGACCTTTACCACCACGCCGACCGGCGCTAAGTACGATTCCGTTTCCTGGAAGTCCAGTGACGAGACCGTGGCGACCGTCGTTGACGGCGTTGTGACCGGTAAGGCGACCGGTACGGCTACCATCACCCTGACCGTGATGGTCGGCGACACCGCACTGACCGCGACCTGCACTGTGAAGGTCGTTGTCAAGGCAGAGAGCTTTGAGATCGTGCAGGATTCCCTGCATCTGGCTCCCGCTACCAACAGCAACCGTTTGTGGGTATACGAGACGATCGATCTCGTGACCGTACCCGCGGATGCGGATATCTCCGGTCTGACCTGGAAATCCAGCGACGAGACCGTGGTGACCGTGGATGCTAAGGGCCAGGTCAAGGCGCTGGCCGCAGGTACTACGACCATCACCGTGACCGACGGTACGCTGTCCGACAGCATCACCGTGACGGTGGATGCGTTTGGTGAGCGCGTCACCGGCGGTGATTTTGAGGGTGACGATTGGAACGTCACCTACTGGACCTCCTCTATCATCAAGGACGGCTCCTGCTCGCTGGTTGCTGATCCGGAGAACCCGGACAACACCGTGCTGATGGTTCCTGCGCAGTCGCAGGCGAAGTGGATGTGGCCTGCGCACGTGGATGCGGGCGTTGTCTACAAGCTGACCATGAAGGTTAAGAGTGCCAATGGTGTGGCAATGCTCCACATCACTCCCTCCTACGTTCAGGGCAACTCGGATTCCGGTTGGGCCTCCAAGACCATTTCCGCCGAGGGATGGACGGAAGTCAGCTACATCATCCACACGGTTTCCACCGGCTTGAACCGTAACTATCTGTACGGCTTCGGTACCAATCTCGGCACCGTCCCGATGTTCGTCGACGACGTGTCGATGGTACAGCTGCCGGATGCGACTTCCATTGCTCTGGAGGATACTTCGATCGGCGTCAAGGGCAGCAAGGATCTGGCTTTGACGACGACTCCCGCCGAGTCCAACGTTCCTGCGCTGACTTGGGAGAGCAGCGATCCTTCCATCATTTCGGTGGATCAGAGCGGTAAGATCACGGCTGTTGCCGGTGAGGGCTCTGTTACCATCACTGCGAAGAACGCCGACGGTTCGCTGACTGCGTCCTGCACCGTCACCATTGCCGGTGACCCTGCGACCGCGATCAAGCTGAACATGGATACTCACTACGCGAAGAAGAATTCCACTCTACAGCTCACGATGTCCACCACGCCGGTCAACGCGCTTTACAAGAAGCCCGTTTGGACCTCCAGCGACGAGACCATCGCAACGGTGGATCAGAACGGTCTGGTGACCATTCTCGACAAGGAAGGCGAGACCACCATCACCGTGACCTCCGGCGAACTGACCGCGACCTGCAAGGTCGTCGTTCCCGGTGCTGCTCAGAGTTTTGAGCTGAAGGACGAGACCATCAAGCTCGCTCCGCAGCGCGGCAGCAACACGATCACCAAGACGCTGGCTATCGTGACTACGCCTCCGAACTCCACTGCGGGCGATTTGGTCTGGACCTCCAGCAACGAAGCCGTTGCCACTGTTGATGCGAACGGTAAGGTCACTGCGCTGACGGAAGGCGAGACCACCATCACCGTGAAGAACGCCGACGGCTCCATCACCGATACCTGCGTGGTAACGGTCGCTTGGGACGGTGAGCGTATCCCCGGCGGTGATTTCGAGAGCGGCGACTGGAATGTGAAGACCTGGTCCAGCATCATCAAGGACGGCAAGGGCTACGTCATTACCGATCCTGACGATATGGACAATTTGGTGCTGGCGTTCCCGAGGGATAACAATGCGTTGGATGCACTGTGGATGAACAATATGCACGTCAACGCCGGCAAGACCTACAAGCTGACCTTCAAGGTGAAGAGCGAAGGCGAGAATGCGGCGCAGTTCGCGGCGTATTTCCACCCGACCTCCTGCAACCTGAACGGTTGGAAGTACACGAGCAACCTCACCAACGAGTGGACTGAAGTTTCCTACGTCTTCACCACCAACGCGTTGGATGACGGTACGTCTGCGGCTCTCAACCGCAACTATATCTTCGGTATTGACAATAACAAGGATGACATTGTCTATCTGGATGATTTCTCGATGGTCGAGTTGCCGGAGGCGACTTCCATCACCATCGGCACCTCCGATGAGATGACCATCCGTCCGGAAGGCACTGCGACGCTGAACGTCCGCACCGAGCCCGCCGAGGCGAGCGCCGGTAAGCTGACTTGGGAAAGCAGTGATCCGACCATCATCTCGGTCGACGCGAACGGTAAGATCGCGGTCGTCGGCGCCGAAGGCTCGGTCACCATCACCGTGACCAACGATAAGGGCTTGTCCGATACCATTAAGGTGACGATCGACGACTATGCGGAGCTGCTGGAGAACGGCGACTTCGAAATGGGCGATACCTACTGGCCGTCGCACTCCGTCATTAAGCCCGGCGTGGGCATGGACGGTTCCTATGGTATGATTCTGGATAACGGCAACTCCAAGCAGGATAACTTCTACAAGGGCACCCTGCCGTTGCAGCCCAGCACCACCTATATTGTGGAGTGGGATTACAAGGCGGCCTTTGAGTCCGAGTTCCGTCTGTGGGGCGGCAAAATTGGTGTTTCGCTGTATGCCGACACCAAGAACCCGGGCGAGTGGAAGCACGGCAAGGAAGTCTTTACGACGCCTTCCAACATGGAAGAAATCAACAATGCGACCCTGAAGGGCTGGATCTTCTCGGTTACCAGCGATAAGGGCGGCGTTGAAGATAAGGCGGTCGTGGATAATATCTCCATTAAGCTGTATGCTTCCGGCGTTGAGGCGGAATCCATCAAGCTGAACAAGGAGACCCTGACGATGATGCCCGGTCGTACCGAGAACCTCGCCATCATGGCGACTCCGGTCGACGGCGACGTCAACCGTTCCAAGTGGTATTCCAGCGACGAGAATGTGGCGACCGTCGAGTACGGTATCGTGACGGCCGTCGGTAAGGGTACCGCGACCATCACCGCCGAGACGTTGGGCGGCCTGAAGGCCACCTGTACCGTCACGGTTGCCGGTGAACCCGCGTTTATCACCAACGGCACCTTCGAGGATGCCGAGGATGATGCGTGGATCCTGGGTGGTGGTGCTTCGATCACCGATAAGACCGGTGTGCAGAACACCCATTCCGGTACGCTGACCACTGCCGAAACTGACGTACTCAGCCAGAAGGTTACCGGCCTGAAGCCGGAGACCACCTATCAGCTGTTCGTCCGTTATCGCGGTGCTGCCGCCGGTAAGATGGCGATCTCGCTGGTCAACGGTGAAGAGCTTGCACTGTTTGAGAAGGCCGTAGACGTCACCGCGTCCTGGACGAAGGCGACCTACGAATTTACCACGCCTGCAGAGCTCGATGAAGAATCGATCCTGTCCTTCGTTAAGACGAGCGGCAGCGGCGCGATCTACATTGACAACGTGTTCCTGTCCCAGAAGGCTTCGATGATCGACCTGGTCGTCGAGAACCTCATTTGGGACGGTGGTAACGAACAGGTGAAGCCCGGTACCGAGCTGACCTTCTTCGTGATGATCAAGAACCAGGGTGATGATCCGGTCAAGTACGGCTCCGTCATCGACACCGACATCTGCGTGGATGGCAAGCCCGTCCAGACCATCAGCTATCTGGTGACCGCGGATATGACCACCGGTACCAGTGTGCTGGTTGCCGGTACGGCCCCGTGGGCCGCGGTGGAGGGTGACCACGTCATCTCCGCTCGCGTCAACTCCACGATGTCTGTGCTGGAATTTGATCCCACCAACAACAACCGCTTCCAGACCGATCTGCGCGTCAACGACGTGTTCCTGGAGATCCCGGACGTTGCCGCAAACGCCGGCTTCGATACGCTCGGCTTCAGCGATGACTTCAACAATATTGGACTCATCGACTCCGGCGATACCCGCGCTGACGGTTACAAGTGGTACGTCAGCCGTCCGTACGGCACTGCTTCCGTCACGGCCGACAGCTACTTCATCAAAGACGGCGTTCTGACGCTGGTCGACACTCTCCCGACCTACAACATGTCCCTGACCACTGCTGAGTACAACAGCGGTATCGGCTTCTCCTACAACCAGGGCTACATGGAAGTGCGTATCCGCATCCCGCGTCCGCGTGAGAATCAGGCGGGTGAGACGGGTATCCCGGCAATCTGGTCGCTGCCTATTGATAAGCTGCAGGGCCATGAGGATGCCAACTGGGTTGAAATGGACTGGCTCGAGTACTGGGGCTTCGACGGCGGCAATAAGCCGGAAGGCTACTACACCATCACCCTGCACGACCAGGATGCCGTCAACTCTCCGAATCCGTACTACAACAAGAACAGCAACTACTCGAAGCGTGGTCTCGGCGATGGCGAGTGGCACACCATGGGTTGGCTGTGGGTGCAGAACGCAGTCGTTGCCTACCTCGACGGCGAAGAAGTGTTCCGTCTGCACTACGATCCCGAAGGCTTCTCCGATCCGATGGCTTCGGTCGTCAGCCCCGGCGATAAGGGCGGCTTGGGCGCGTTCTCCTACATGAACGAGCAGTGGCTGCCTGTCCACATCAGCGGTTCGGCTGATAACCCGATGGAGATGGATTACATCCGCATCTGGACCAGCACGGGTGGCGGCAGCATCGATATCCCGAGTGGCGATGAGGATGTTGTCATCGATATGGCGGCAGAGGACTTCTGGTACAACTACTGCACCGACGATTGGGGCGATCCCATCGTGGAAGTTACCGAAGAGAACTACCACAACGTCCTCGGTTTGGATTTTGTGACCGGTGAGTGCGGCGGCGTCTATATTTGGCAGAACCTGACCGATGAGCGTCGTGCCGAGATCGATGCGCTGCTCGAAAGCCTCGGCCAGCCGAGCTACGACGAGCTGCTTATGGAGGCAATGCTTATCCTCCTTGGCAGCGATGCGGATGTGGTTGTCGACATGTCGGCTGAGGATTTCTGGAACAACTATTGCGCTGACGGCGAGGGTAATCCCATCACGAAATTGACCGAAGAGAACTGCCTGAAGATCCTGAACGGCATCTATGTTTGGGAGCACCTGACCGACGAGCGTCGTGCCGAGATTAACGCGCTGCTCGAGAGCCTCGGTCAGCCGAGCTACGACGAGCTGCTTATGGAGTCACTGCTCATCATCTTTGGCGGCGAGTTCGACGGCGAGGAGCCCGGTACGGATTCTCCCGATACCGGTGAGCACACCGCAATGCCTGCGGCGGTCGCTACGGCGATGCTGCTGAGCGCGGCGGTCCTGTGGATCTCCCGCAAGCGCAAGAAGACTCAGGCATAAGCCAACAGCATAACTCATACGGCAGCAGCCGGTGCAACAGCACCGGCTGCTGTTTTTTGGTCTTGTCGTGGGGTCGGTACGAACCGTGTGTGGGACGACCAATGGTTGCCCGTTTAGGTCGGTTTGAGATTGTAGGTGAGGGCGCCTCTCTCCTCCTGCGAGAAAGCGCAGTCTTGGACGGGTACGGAAAACAAAACGAAAGGTATCGGAATGGGGGGATAAATTTGTACAATTGTTACGAAATTGCTATTGTCAATATAGGATAGATATGTTATAATAAATTGAATATCGGCTAAAGCCGAATGTGAAAGAGGTTTTTGTATGAAGCACAGTAAGATGAGATCCCTGTTAGCTGGCATCGTCGTTTTGGCGTTGCTGATCTCCTGCACTGTCTCCGGTTTGGTGCTGCCTGCGGCAGCGGCAACGGCAACTCCCACCAAATTGGAATTGACCTATGAGGTGCTGTGGATTATGACGGGTCGCACCCGTTCCATGGGTTCTTCGACGGTCACTTACAGTGATGGCACGACGACCACGACCGCCACGGTTGCGGGTAGTGGGATCACGTGGGAGATCGCCGACACGACCGTGGCGACGATCGACACCAACGGTTTGATCACCCCGAAAAAGGTGGGCGAGACGACCATTACTGCGACGGTGCCCGGCAGCACGGTAACGGCGACTTGTCCGCTGCACGTGGTAGACGGCTCCAAGTACGTCTATGCCGACGTGCCGTATACGATGGGTGAGGAACTCCTCGTTAACGGTGACTTTGAGCAGGGCGCCGGCGTTGGCTGGAAAAACAATGCCAATGTAGTTAGCGGTGTCGGCAAGGACGGCGGCTACGGCTTCCAGCTGTCTGTTGCCGAGTCGGGCCAGTATTATCAGGGTACTATTCCGCTGAAGCCCGATACGACCTACGTGTTCAGTTACGACTATCTGCCCGGTAAGAACTCCTCGTTCTATGTTGAGGGCGCCAAATTCCAGACCGGTCGCAAGACCCATACTTATGGTGAGACCGTGACCCGCGAGTGGCAGACCTATACTAAGGTGTTTACCACCGCCAAGACGATGAAGCTGGACGGTAACTGGGATCTGGTCGTCAAGGCGACCAAGGCGGATGCCAGTGAACCGGTCGTCATTGACAATATCTCGGTGCGCGAGTACGTTTCCGCCGTGGAGGTCGAGACGCTGATCCTCCCCATGGATAAAATGACGATGTATCCCGGTCAGGTCTATTCGATGATCGCATATTCCGATCCCTACGGTGGCAACCTGAACGGTATGACGTGGGAAAGCAGCAACGTCGGCGTGGCAACCGTTTCGCACGGATATATTACAGCTGTGGGTGATGGCACTACGACCATCACCGCGACGACTGCCAATGGCAAGTCCGCTTCCTGCGTGATTACGGTGAAGGGTGGCACCGTTGATTCCTTGCTTCAGAACGGCAGCTTTGATGAAGCCAACCGTTCTATGTGGAAAACCGACAGTGGTTACCTTGTGCAATTCCCCATGGTTGACGGTAACCGCATGATGAAGCTCGGTTACTATCATCCGGTGGCGCAGACACTTACCGGTCTGCGTGCCGATACTGTTTACACGCTATCGGGCACTGCCGCGCTGTCGGGCGTGGAGTATCTCGGCGTTGCCGTTGTCAGCGGTGACGAGGTGCTGTTCAGTCAAGTGGTTGAGGACACCGCTGCATTTGTGAACGGCTATACCTTTACCACGCCGGCAGACGGTTTTGATAGCACCGCTACGGTGATCTTCTCGGTGCTTCTCGCCGACGAAGAACCTGCCGTATCGCTTAAAACAGCGTCGGGTTCGACCGGCAACGATGTTATTCAGGGTGATAACGACATTACCGACGATGAAGATGATGACTTACTGAACGTCTGTGCCTACCTTGACGATCTGGTACTCTACGAGAACATCGGCGGCGATATTGACCTGACGATCAGTGAGCTGCTGTACAGCGGCGACGACAACGGTCAGGTCGACCCCGGTACGGAAGTCACCTTCTCGGTGGTGGTAAAGAACAACGGCACCGACCCCGTCCCCGTTGGCAAGAAGTTTACGGTGGACTTTGCTATGGGTACCGAAGTCATCCGTACCGTGACCTACAAGGGCGGCGTGCCCGCCGGCGGCGAGGTCGTGATCTCGGCCGAGCCCTGGGCGGCGGTTGCCGGTGACCATATGATCGCGGCGCGTGTTAACGCGGCGTGGGATATTAAGGAAACCCACATGGAGGGTAACAACACCTACCAGCTCAACCTGCGCGTGGCGACCGATCGCCTCACCCCCGCCTACGACACGGTGGCAGACGCGGTGGAGCAAGCGGGTATGGATCGCCTGACCATGAGCGATGATTTCGACAGCCTGGATACCGTGGACGTCTATGCCAGCGGTGTCGAGGGCTACAAGTGGTACGTGACCCGTCCGTGGAGTGCACCGACGCTGACGGTTAACGATTATATGATCAACGATGGTGTGCTGACGCTGATGACGGAGGTGCCGACCTACGGTATTGGATTTAACAGTGTCGACGTGAAAACACTCAACGGCTTCCGTTACAAGCAGGGTTACCTCGAAGTGCGTCTGCGTGTCGTGCGTCCCAGCCCGAACGGTGACGGCGAGGACGGTATCCCCGCTGTGTGGTCCTTTACACAGGATAAGGCGTTGGAAGAGGGGCTCAGAAGATTCGGATTCATTGAAAACAGTGACACCGACTGGGTCGAGCTCGACTGGCTGGAGTATTGGGGCGTTACCAAGCAGTGGAAAGGTGGCTACTACACCACGACGTTCCACGATTCCACCACGCTTTCCGAAGAGCCGTTCTACAGCAACAGCAACCACAGCATGAACGGCTTGGGCGATGCTGAGTGGCATACGATGGGCTGGCTGTGGGAGTACAACGGTGTCCGCTGCTTCCTCGACGGTGTCGAGATGATGGATCTGTTCTGGGATCCCGATGCGTCGGCGGTGCCGAATGCGTCTGCAAAATCGGCAACCATTAAGAACGAAGACGGCACCACCACGACCACCACGTACGGTGGTAAGGGTACCGATCCCGGTGTGTTCTCCTGGTCGAACGAGGAAGCAGCGGTACTGTACCTCGGCGGCGCAAAGGATAACCCGTTGGAGATCGACTACGTTCGTGTTTGGCAGACCAGCGAGCCGGAGACGGTGTCCGACGACTTTACGATGAGCGAGAGCGAGGTCACCATTGCCGAGCACGATCGTGAGCGTCTGTCTGTGACGGTGCCCGAAGGCGAGGACGTCGGCACGCTCCAGTGGAAGAGCAGTGATCCGACGGTTGCTACCGTGCACGGCAACGGCGAGGTCTACGCCCGCAACGCCGGTACGGCCATCATCACGGCGACCAACGCCAACGGTATTTCGACCTGGTGCACCGTGACGGTGACGCACAACCTCATCACCGGTGCGGATTTTGAATGGGATAACGATCTGCTGCATAAGCACTGGAGCTGGAATATTACCAGCAATTCCACCTACGCTGTTTTGGCAAACGATCCGGCGGATTCGAATAATCAGGTGCTGCAGCTCAAGCCGATGGGGGCGAGTGAAGCGCGGTATTATTACAACCTACCGGTGGAAAAGGGCAAGACGTATCGTGTGACCGGTAAGTACAAGGGTACGACGTATATGCGTATTCATATGAACAGTACGTACACGATCACCTCCTCGATTGACGACCTGAACGTTTCTAATGAAACGGCAACCAGCACTTGGAGAAACTTGGTCGGTACCTCCGCAGATGCCAACGGCTGGAAGACCTTCTCCTTTGAGTTTACGACTAAGGCAGAGCCGACAAGCTGGAACGTCAACTATGTGTTGGCATTTGCCAACAATACTTCAACAAATTGTTACGTGGACGATCTCGTGATGACCGAGGTCGACAACGTGCCGCAGAGCACCTACACCGTGACGGTGGATCCGATGACCAACGGCGCGGTAACGATGAAGGCGAATGGAAGCACCATTTCCAGCGGTGCGGCGCTGACCCCCGGCACCTACGTGGACATCACGGTGGCGCCGTCCAGCGGCTACCAACTCAAGCTCGGCAGCCTGGAGTATGCCTACACGCAGCCCAACCGCGATGGCGGTAAGGCAATCACGCGCGAGGTGCTGAACAAGAATAACAGTACCTTTGGCTACGGCACGGGTCTTACCTTCCGTATGGTGATGCCGGCAGAGGACGTGACGCTATCGGCGGAGTTTGAAGAGGTTGCGACCTGCACGATGCCTGCAGCAACGCTGGGCACCTCGGTGTTTAAGAATGACGCGAACGACGTCACCGGTATCCGCTTCCTCAACCGTCTGTACGTGACGGATTGGGATCCGAACGGCGACGGTGTGTACGTTACCTACAACGGTCAGAAGAAGAAGGTCGCCCAATTCGGTGCGCTGCTCAAGCGTTCGTCCAACACCGACATCGACCTGACGTTGGAGAACTATGAGGTACATAAGAACGACAGCAGTGCGACCAAGATCTGGAAGTCCACCGGCTGCGTTGGTGAAAACGTGCATCTGGTGGATTACACCAACAACTATGTGGATTTCACCATCATCATGACCTCCTCGGTTGCCAACCGCTACGCGTTCCTGAACCGTGAGTACACCACCTGTGCCTATGTGGTGCTGGAGGACGGTACGACGCTGTATACCGAAGCGTTTACCGATTCGGTGCTCGGCGCGTTGGAACGTCAATAAGCTTCAAGAGCCCCGCTGATATTCAGCGGGGTTTTTTGACGCTGTGGGTAGATTTTGCAACAAATATCCATATTTATGCACGAAATGTATCTGGACTGCACGGCGGCGCTTCATTTATACTGATGGTAGGGCATTGGCGGTTTTTCCGTGAGTGATCTGCGCGAATTGTCGTTTGCTATCCGCGTGTGTCGCAATGCCTGCGAAACTTTCAGAAAAAGGAGATGTCTGTTATGAAACTGAAGCGCAGTTTGGCAATCGTGCTGGCTCTGCTCATGGTTCTGCCGTTGGCGGCGTGCAGCAATGCTGCCGACACCGACAAGGACGCGGGCACTGATGTAACGACTGCCAAGCCCACGACGGTGACCACCACGGTTGAAGCGTCCGACACCGATCCTACCGGTGACGGCAGCACCGACGAGACCGATCTTTCCTCCGGTGAAGTGGTTACCACGACGACCGTGACGGATGCTTCCGGCAATCCGGTCACCCAGACTACCAAGCCTGGTGAAATGACTGCGAAGCCCACCACGACCAAGCGCCCGACCAAAACGGAATGGACAGCCGGAACTACCGTCCAATCACCGGGCAACACTCTGGGTGCGAAGATCTCCATCAAAGAGGGCACCAAGCCGGTGGAACAGGGCCTGAATTTTGGCGGAAAAGAGTATCGCTTTGCGTACTACGGTTCTACTTGGGATAAGGATCACACCGACTGGCACAATGATTTTCAAAAACAGTACAATGTGAAACTGGATATAGACGGTCTTCCCAGTGATGAGTACGTGGCAGCACTGTCTGCGGCGCTGGCTGCCGGCGATCCTTATGACATTGTGTTCCTCTACAACTTCCACTATCCGGAGCAGATCACCGCGAACGTTATGCAGCCGCTGGATGATTACATCACCACCGCCGATATGTGGGATTCCGACTCCGCCACCACCGGCGGATTCTCCTACTCACTGGCTCAGGCGACATCCATGAACGGCCACGTCTACTGCGTCGGTGGCAACTACCTGCAGACCGTGACCTCTATCTGGTACAACAAGAAGGAATTTGCCAAGGCTGGCTACACCGGCGCAAAGGATCCGCTGGCTCTGTACAATGCAGGCAAGTGGAATTGGCAAACCTTGTACGATATGCTGTATGCTATTCAGAAACCCGATAAGGGTATCTATGGCATCAACTGCATTGCTCCGTACTTCAGTCACCAGTTTATCAACTCCTTCAACACCGATCTTGCCAAACTGACCTCCGATGGTCGCTTGGTCGAGAACCTATCCGACCCGAACCTGTACGCGGCGTACGAGATGCTGCAGAAGTACTGCTACGGCGAGCACAAGGTTGCCAACACGACGGATATTTTTGAGTCCGGTCGTGATCAGTTCATCAACGGAACCACCGTCGCGCAAATCGATCAGATGGGCCATTACTGGACCTACTACGAAAAGATCCCGAAGGCGTCCGCGTTCGACAAGAGCATGAATAACCTAGGTGTGGTTCCGGTGCCGACCTACGGCAAGAACGCACCCCACTCCGTTTGGGACTGGATGGGCTACGGCGCCGGCGCCGGTGCTTCCAAGGAAGGTGTTCTGTGCGCCCTCGCGTTTGCGAAGCACGACTCTATCGTCAACCAGAAGCAGGCGTATCATCCGAACATGCCCGCCGAGATCAAGAAATTGTCCTGTGGTATTTTGGATTCTGATAACCTGATCGGTCCGAAGGACGGCTTCTCGTCCTCCGCCGGTTCGCTGGGCGGCCTTAATACCACGATCGCCACCGCCATCGCAGTCAACGGTCAGAACATCACGGTTGTGCTGAAGGGCTATAAGAAGGTCGCTCAGAGCATTATCGACACTGCTCTGAAGGGTTAATTCCATTTTTTCGACAAAACCGCTCCGTTTGAACACGGGGCGGTTTTTTGTAATGGAACGGCGGGAGAAATGGGTCGAGCCGCTTGAAATGTAGCAAACAGCAAAAAGTGTCCATAAAAATTCACATTTTGTGCTTGTTTGCAGCTATAGATTTCGCTACAATACAAGTAAGAACAGTAATCGGAGGGATGCGGAATGCAGAATCAAACGGAGGCGGCGGTGTGCTGCCGTGCGGTTGCCGCGGACGGTGCGGTGCTGCTGAAAAACGAGGGTGGCGTGCTGCCGCTGGCGGACGGTGCGCGTGTGGCGTTGTTTGGACGTATTCAGACGAATTATTATAAGAGCGGTACTGGTTCTGGCGGTCTGGTTAACGTGGATCACGTGCCGAGCATTTTGGAGGCATTGCGCAACGAATCGTCACTGCGGGTGGATGAAGAACTGGTGGCGGTGTACGAGGCGTGGATCACTGAAAATCCCTATGATAACGGGTGTGGCTGGGGTACGGAGCCGTGGTGCCAGGTAGAAATGCCGCTGGATGCTGCGACGGTCGAGGCAGCAGCTGCACGAAACGATGTGGCGGTGGTCGTACTGGGCCGCACGGCTGGCGAAAGCCGTGACAACGCGGACGTTGCGGGCAGTTACCGCTTAAGCGAAGCGGAGGATGCGATGATTGCGGCGGTTTGCGCGGCATTTGAACGCGTGATCGTGCTGCTGAATGTCGGCAATATGATCGATCTGGGATTCGTTGAGCAGTATGGCGTATCCGCGGTGATGTATTTGTGGCAGGGCGGTATGTACGGCGCGCTGTCCGCTGCCGACCTGTTGTGCGGCAAGGCGGCACCTGCCGGTCGTTTGCCGGATACACAGCTGCGCACATTGGAAAATCATCCGGCGCTTGTCGATTTTGGTAACGAAAACTCGCTGATATATTCCGACGATATTTACGTCGGCTACCGTTATTTTGAGACATTCGAGCCGAACAAAGTGCTGTATCCGTTCGGCTTTGGCCTGTCCTATACCACGTTTGATATTATCTATACGGCCAAGTGTTGTGCCGACACCGTTACCGTAACGGCGACGGTTACCAACTGCGGTGACCGTGTGGGCCGTGAGGTGGTGCAGGCGTATTACGGCGCGCCCTGCGGCAAACTGGGAACGCCTGCCCGTCAGCTTGCCGGTTTTGCCAAGACCCGCGTACTGCAGCCCGGGGAGAGCGAGACGCTGACCGTTTCCTTTCCGCTTACGGCGATGGCGTCGTATGACGACGAGGGCGTGACGGGTCATCGCTCCTGCTACGTGCTGGAGGCGGGCGACTACACGGTGTTTGCAGGCACGGACGTGCGTGCTGCACAGCCGGTATTGACCGTGACGTTGGACGAGACAGTGACGAAGCAGTGTGACGAGGCGTTTGCGCCGGTGCAGGCATTTGACCGCTTGTGTGCGGAGGGCGACGATCGTCGTGCGGTGTACCGTCCCACACCGCTGCGTACGGTGGATATGGCGGCGCGTATTCAGGAGCGATTGCCGAAAGAGATCCCGTTTACGGATGACGTTGGCATCCAACTTGCGGACGTGGTGGAGGGCCGCCACACGATGGATGAGTTTATCGCGGAGCTGACCGACACCGACCTGTGCGCGCTGATGTGCGGAGAAGGGCCCAGCAGCCCGAAGGCAAACCCTGGCGCGGTGGGTGCGTTCGGCGGTATGACGCGCGCCCTACAGGCTCTCGGTGTGCCGCCGATGTGCGTGGCGGACGGCCCGTCGGGCATCCGTATGGACGACGGCTCCAAGGCGACCTCGTTCCCCAACGGCACGCTGATCGCGTCGACGTGGGACGAAGCGGCGGCGGAAGCACTGTTTGCGTTTGCAGGTGAAGAGATGATCCGGTATCAGGTGGACAGCCTGCTCGGCCCCGGTGTCAACCTACACCGTCATCCGCTGAACGGTCGTAACTTTGAATATTTTTCGGAGGATCCGCTGCTGACCGGTAAGCTGGCGGCGGCGATCACCCGCGGTGTGGCACAGCACGGTGTCGGCACGACCATCAAGCACTTCTGTGCTAACAATCAGGAGCTGGCACGCAACGATCTGGACGTCGTGGTGTCGGAGCGCGCGTTGCGTGAGGTGTACCTGCGGTGCTTTGAGATTCCCGTGCGCGAGGGCGGCGACAATCTGTCGATTATGACGTCGTACAACCGTGTCAACGGGCGCTGGAATGCCTCGCAGTACGATCTGAACACCACCATCCTGCGTGGTGAGTGGGGCTTTGACGGCTTCGTGATGACCGATTGGTGGGCGAAGAGCAACGACGAGGGCGGCGAGGGTAGCGTGGAAAACCTCCGCGCGATGGTACGCTCGCAGAACGACGTGTTTATGGTATGTGCCGATACGCTGAAGCATAAGCACAACCTCAAGGAGTCGCTGGCGGACGGCACGCTGACGCGCGGTGAGCTGCAGCGCTGTGCCGCCAACCTGCTGCGGTATATGCTGGTTTCGCAGGCGATGAAACGCGTGATGCGCGACGGGATGCCGCCGTTTCCCGATGAGGACGATATGCTGGTGACGGTGGCGCAGTGGGAAAATCCGCCGTCCAAAACAGTGCTGCCGTGTGCGTTTGGTCACGAAAAGCCTGTTGAAGTGCGGGTGGTGTATTCCTGTGACGCGCCCGAGCTGGCGCAGGTGGAGCTGCGTGTTCGTATTGATGGGCACAGCAAGGTCGTGGCAACGGTGAGTAATACCGGCGGTACCACGGCATCGGTCGTACAGCGCGTTCAGGTGCCGTACGCGGAGCACCCCATTGAATTGGCTACGCACCCGTCGGTTCGGGTGAGAAAGCTGGTTATTCGACAGATACGGTAATTCAACAGCGACCAAGGCGCAGCCTTGGTCGCTGTTTATGTAAAACTCCATTTTACTTGAAAAACTGCAGAAAAACTGATATAATAATCAAGAATAGGCTGTGTATATCTGTTCGGAAACAAGCAAAAAAGAAAGGAATTAACGTCTATGGCACGAGAACGGTATCTGCGAGGGGTGGATCCGGAGGAATTAAAAAAACAGCCAAAAGCAGAGAAGCCGATGACGCCGCAGGGGCGGTGGGAGAATTTCTGGTACCACCACAAGTGGAAGGTCGTTTTCGGTGGTGCGTTTCTGGCGATTGGCGCGTTTTTGCTCGTTCACACCTTAAGCCGTACCAAACCGGATTATATGATCTGCATGGTGGCAATGGACGGGGTCAGCCCGTACGCGGATGCGCGACTGGAGGAGCTCCTTGAGCAGTACGGCGAGGACCTCAACGGTGACGGCGAAGTTATGGTGGAGATCCAATGCCTGAACGTTGCGGCGAGTACGGCGGAGGTTTCCAATCCCGAGGCCGTTACCAGCCAGCAGGCGGTGCTTGGTCATATGACGGCGAAGGACGTCGATCGGTGGGCGATGGCGCCGGAATACTATACCACCTCTATCCGCAGTGCGCTGGGGGATGAGTCGAAATTCTTCCTGCCGCTTCCGACGATGCAGGGTGTTCCCGGCGTGGGCGATAAGGGCGTTTACTGGAATTGGGAGGGCCTGCCGCTTCTGGAAAGCGACGAGGAGCTGGAGACGATGCCCGATGTGCTGTACTGGGGCGTTGCCAACTGGGAAAACGCAACCGAAGAGGATCGGACACGCGCGGCGGATATGATGAAATTGCTGGAAAAATTCGCCAAGGATCAGACACGGTCGAAATAGGCGCATAGGACGAGTCGAAACGGACATACTAGCGATGACGTCATTTGGCGTCAGAAACTAACCGAGGGAGGCTCACCGGTATGTACGACCAGAACCAGAATAAGCAGAACAACCAGAACCAGCAGAACAAACAGAATCAGCAGAATAAGCAGAGCAACCAGAACAAGCAGGATCAGCAGAACAAGAAAAACAACAATAACAACTTCTGATCGGCAAAGCAGGAAGCGGGTGTCACTCTTCGGAGCGGCGCCCGCTTTTAGCAGTTTCGGCGGCACGATGATAAAGACACTTGCGTTTTGCGGCAGAACATGGTAAAATAAGCGAGACATGGCTGAAAGGATGGGGAATCTATGAGCGAACGGTATGGTTTTCGCACCAGTTTTCGCGGTTTTTCCCGACAGGATGTATTGACCCATATTGACGAGCTGCGCGCGACCTTCCACGAAGAAACGTCGGAGCGCGATGCCGAGATCGCCTCGCTGAAGGCGCAGCTTGATGAGGCGCGCCAGCGGTTGGCGGATGTGGCAACGGCTGAGCAGCGCGAAACACAGTTGCGTGCCGAGTTGGAGACGGGGCAAGAGGCGGTACGTGCGCTTACGGCGCAGAATGAGCAGCTTGCGGCACAGCTTATGCAGGCACAGGAGGCTATCAACGCCAGCCGCGAGCAGGAGCTGTCGGAAGCGTTGTCCGAGACGCGCGCGGAGATACAGTCCTTCCGTGATCGGGAGACGGCGCTGAATTCGCAGTTGGTGGAAACGCATCAGGCGGTCGCCGCGCTGTGGCAGGATAAGGAGGCGTTGGAGCGCAAGCTTGCTGCTGCCGCTTCGTTTGCCGATACGCTGCAGGCACAGGTCGAGGAACTCAAAGTACAGCTCGGCGGTGCAGCCGCAGTGGAGGAAAAGCCGACAGAAAAACCGATGGAACGGTGGTTGTTTTAACCGCCGCGGCATATAATGGGATTAATTATTTGACATAAAGGAGTAATGCAATATGGCAGAATTGAAGTATGAGGTCGTTAAAGAACTGGGCGTCCTGTCCGAGTCACCGACCGGTTGGCGCAAGGAAATCAACTTGGTGAGCTGGAACGACCGCGATCCCAAGTACGATATCCGTGACTGGGCACCCGACCGCGCCAAGATGGGCAAGGGCGTTACCCTGACCGCTGATGAGGTCATTCTGCTGCGCGACTTGCTGGGCGAGATCGACCTGTAAGAGGCCGTCGCTATGGATGTGATCTGGGAGATACTTAAGGCGGTGCTGCAGGGCGTGGTGCAGGGCATCACCGAATGGCTGCCGATCAGCAGTACCGGGCATCTGATCCTGGTCGATCAGTTTTTACCCTTTTCCTTTTCGCAGGAATTTTTTGATCTGTTCAAGGTGTTGATCCAGCTCGGCTCGATCTTCGCCGTAGTGGTGCTGTTTTTCCGCAAGCTCAATCCCTTTTCGCGGATGAAAACCCCGCAGCAGCGCACCGCGACGTGGAAGCTGTGGCTGATGGTACTCATTGCCGGCGTTCCGACCATGGCGGTGGGGTTGCCGCTGGATGATGTGGTGGACGAACACCTGTCCGACCCGCTCGTCATCGCGCTGACACTGTTTGTGTACGGTGTCCTGTTTTTGTGGATGGAGAGCCGCGACCGCACCCCTCGCTTCCACGAGCCGAACGACATCGGCTGGAAAACGGCATTGTGCATGGGCTGTTTTCAGGCACTGGCGCTCATCCCCGGCACCTCGCGTTCCGGCGCGACCATCCTCGGTGCAGTGCTGCTGGGTTGCTCGCGGTATGCGGCGGCAGAGTTCTCGTTCTTTATGGCGATTCCCGCCATGGCGGGTGCCAGCGGCCTCAAGGTGCTGAAATTTCTCATGGATGGCTTATCGCTGTCGTGGCAGGAATGGCTGGTGCTGGCGGTCGGCATGATCGTTTCCTTCGTGGTGTCGCTGCTCGTTATCCGTTTCCTGATGGATTTCATCAAAAAGCACGATTTCAAGCCGTTCGGCTGGTATCGTATCGTGCTGAGTGCGGTGCTCGCCGTGCTGATACTGACCGGTATGCTGAGCAGCGATATTGTGTAACACCGCAGCGTCCCGACCATTTCGTCGGGGCGCTGTTCTTTGCTAAGATGCAACAAATCTCCATAAGGTCGCGTCAAATCCTACTGGCGGCGTGAAGGAAAACGCGATATAGTTATAGACAGACAGGTTGCTGTGAAAACAGCGCTCCCCTCCTGTCTCCTGGGAACGGAACGGCGCACTGTGCGGTGCGTCGTTTCATTTTGCGAAAAACGAAACATTTGTTCGATTTTTTCGCAAAACCCCTTGATTTCCGTGAAAATATGCGGTATACTGGGTACATCACGGAAACGAAATGCGTTCGGATATACCGAACGGGAAATGAGGATGATTTCGCATGGCAGAGAAGAAAAAGGCGTCTGTGGCGGCTCCGGCTCCTGCGAGCAATAAGCAGAAGGCTCTGGAGACCGCGCTGGCGCAGATCGAAAAGACCTATGGCAAGGGTGCAGTCATGCGCTTGGGCGAAAATGTGAGTATGAACGTGGAGAC
This sequence comes from Clostridia bacterium, assembly GCA_017936615.1. GTDB lineage: Bacteria > Bacillota > Clostridia > Oscillospirales > Acutalibacteraceae > RGIG3009. Next base: position 24,102 of record JAGBFF010000029.1, read on the forward strand.
CATCCCCACCGGCTCGCTGACCTTGGATATGGCGCTGGGTGTGGGCGGTCTGCCGCGCGGCCGTATCACCGAGATCTACGGGCCGGAGGCGTCCGGTAAGACCACGTTGGCACTGCACGCGGTGGCGGAGGCGCAGAAGCGCGGTGGTGAAGCGGCGTATATCGACGTGGAGCACGCGCTGGATCCTGTGTACGCCCGTGCGCTGGGCGTCGACGTGGATTCGCTACTCGTCTCGCAGCCGGATACCGGTGAGCAGGCGCTGGAGATTGCCGAAGCGCTCATCCGCTCCGGCGCGGTGGATATGCTGGTCGTCGACTCGGTCGCGGCGTTGGTGCCGCGGCAGGAGATCGAGGGCGAAATGGGCGAGGCGCACGTTGGTTTGCAGGCGCGCTTGATGTCACAGGCGATGCGTAAGCTTGCCGGTGCAGTCGGTAAGACCGGCTGTGTGGCCATTTTTATCAACCAGCTCCGCCTGAAGGTCGGCGTGGTGTATGGCAACCCGGAGGTCACTGCCGGTGGTAACGCGCTGAAGTACTATGCCTCGGTGCGTCTCGACGTGCGCCGTCAGGAAACGCTGAAAAACGGCGGCGTACCGTATGGCTCGCACACCCGTGTACGCGTGGTGAAGAACAAGGTCGCACCGCCCTTCAAAGAGGCGGAATTCGACGTCATTTACGGCAAGGGCATCTCCCGTATGGGTGAGCTTTTGGACCTGGCGGTCGAGCTGGACGTGGTGCAGAAGTCAGGCTCCTGGTTCTCCTACAAAGAGGAGAGATTGGGTCAGGGCCGCGACAGCGTGCGTGACTTCCTGCAGGAGAATCCGGATCTGAGCAGCGCGATCGAGGCCGAGGTGGTGGAGATCATCAACGCCAAGCGCGCGAGCGAGGAAGAGGCACTGCCTTCGAATGAGCCGATGGTGGAGATTCCGATCGCTGCGGCGGCGCAGTATACCGCCAACACGGCGCGTGCCTCCATCGATATTGTGGTGGATGACCAATGATCATCACGGCGGTGCGCCCCGTACGGGGGCATCAGGTGAAGCTGACCTTTGCCGAAGGCGACGAGGTCTGCATTGATAAGACTGTCTGGGAGGAATCCCCCTACGGGGTGGATTCCTCCTTGTCTGATACGGCGCTGGAGGAGCTTTGCGCCGTATCGGCGCGGCGGCGCGCTGAAAGCAAGGCGGTGTTTTTGCTTTCCAAGCGCGATCTGTCGCGCCGCGAATTGGAACAAAAGCTCTGCCGCGAGAAGGGGCGCTACCATGCGGAAAACCGTGAGGCAGCGCAGGCGGCGGCAGAACACATGGAGCAGCTTGGCTACATCAACGACGCAGCGTATGCGCGACGGGTGGCCGAGCAATTTGTGCGTGTGAAGCTGTATCCGAAGCGGCGTGTGACCGACGAGCTGATCCGCCGCGGTATCGACCGTGAGATCGCGCGTGAGGCGGCGGACGAAGCAGAAGCCGACGAGACAGAATTAGCCCTTGCTTTTCTTGCCAAAAAACGGTATACTGTACCTGTGACTGCACAGGAGCTGCAGAGAGTCGCCGGTGCGCTGGCGCGCTACGGGTACAGTGCCGAAACGGTGCGCCGTGCGCTATCGCTGTGGCAGGAAGAGGATTTGCCGGATGAGTAAGATCGGAATGGTATCTCTGGGATGCCCGAAAAATCAAATGGATGCCGAGCTGATGCTGGCAAAGCTGCGTGACGCCGGGTTTGACATCACTGCCGATGCTGAGACGGCCGATGCGGTGATTATCAACACCTGCGGCTTTATCGGTGACGCCAAGCGAGAGGCGATCGATACGATTTTGGAGTTTGCCGAGCGGAAGCAGGCGGGGCAGATCCGTGCGATCGTGGTGACGGGCTGCCTGGCACAGCGGTATCAGGAGGAAGTAGCCCGCGAACTGCCGGAGTGTGATGCGGTGCTGGGACTCGGTGCCAATGCCGATATCGTGGAGACGGTGCGCGCCGTGCTGAACGGCGAGACGGTACAGCGATTTCCGTCGCTTTCTTGTTGGTCGTTGGACGGCGACCGTGTGCAGACCACGCCGTTTTATTTCGCCTACCTGCGTGTGGGTGACGGTTGTAACAACCGCTGTACCTATTGCGCCATTCCGCTGATCCGCGGTGGTCTGCGCAGCCGCGCGATGGAGTCCGTCGTGGCGGAGGCGGAGGCGCTGGCGGCAAGCGGTGTTAAGGAGCTCGTGCTGGTCGCGCAGGATACCACGCTGTACGGCGTGGACCGTGCAGGGAAGTCGCTGCTCCCCGAACTGCTCGACCGCCTGTGTAAGATCGAGGGGCTGCGGTGGATCCGTTTGTTATATTGCTATCCCGAGCACATCACCGAGGAACTGGTGGAGGTGATCGCGCGGCAGGAGAAGGTCGTCAAGTATCTGGATATTCCGATCCAGCACGCCAGCGGCCGCGTACTGCGTGCGATGAACCGTCCCGGCGACTGCGACACCCTGACGGGGCTAATGAAGCGATTGCGTGAGCGTATTCCCGATCTGGTGCTGCGCACCACCGTGATGGTCGGTTTCCCGGGAGAAACGGAAGCCGATTTCGAGGAACTGTGTGAATTTATCCGCGAGGTGCGGTTTGAACGGCTGGGCTGCTTCGCGTACTCGCCCGAGGAGGGTACACCCGCCGCGGAGATGCCTTCGCAGGTGGAGGAGCGTGTGAAGGAGCGTCGCCGCGATACCGTGATGGAGCTGCAGACCCGCATTGCCGACACGTACGGTGACGCACAGGTCGGTCGAACCGTTGAGGTGCTGGTCGAGGGCTTCGATCAGCGCGAGCAATGCTGGTTCGGACGTTCCGCTGCCGACGCACCGGATATTGATCCGCGGGTATTTTTTGCCACGGAGGAGCCTGTGGAACCGGGTGAGTTCGTGAACGTCCGCATTACCGACCGTTTGGATTGGGATCTTCTGGGGGAACGAGTATGAATTTGCCAAACAAACTGACGATCATCCGTATCGTGCTGGCACCGCTGTTTTTGTTGCTGACGCTTGTGGATTTTCCGTTTCACAACCTTGCCGCCGGGTTGGTGTTCGGCGCCGCGGCGCTGACCGATATGTACGACGGCCGCATTGCGCGTTCGCAGGGGCTGATCACCAATTTGGGCAAGTTCCTCGATCCGCTGGCGGATAAAATGCTGACGACGGCGGCACTGCTGTCGTTTCTTGCCACCGGTCACCTCGACGTCTGGGCTGTGATGCTCGTGCTGACGCGCGAATTTATGGTGACCTCGGTGCGACTGCTTGCCGCCAAGGACGGCGTCGTGATTGCCGCCAACATCTGGGGTAAGCTCAGGACGGTGGCACAGTTCATCGCCATTCTGTTTGAACTGGCGGCGCTGGAGTTTGCCTCGTGGCAGGGGACGCTGCTTGCATCCTTCGATCTTCCCGATCTGGTGTTCTCTATCCCGCTGACCACGGGCTACGTGCTGCTGTGGATCTCGGTCGTGCTGACCGTCGGCTCGGGCGTGCAGTACGTGTGGGGACATCGGCAGTATTTTAAAAACGAAAAATAAGGGTGGATTTTTTAAAAAAGTCTGCTATAATAAGAATATGAACTGCGTTGAGCGGGAGGAGTACCCGTGTGGCACCACAGCAGAGAGAAGGCGTCAGCGGCTGAAAGCGTCTTCGGTGGGGGCGGCGGCGAAATGCACCCGTGAGCAGGCAGGGGGAACGGTTTCCCAGTATCCCTGTCCGGTAGCCGCCGTTATCGGTATGTGAGTGAAACGCGAAGTGGAACCGTGTGATGAGCACCTTCGCCGCGCCTGTGGGCACGGTGAAGGTGATTTTTTGTAAGTTGGTGAGACGATGTTTGAGCGATTTAAAGAGGATATCGCGGTCATCCGCGACAAGGACCCCGCCGCGCGGTCGGCGTTGGAAATCGTGCTGCTATATAGCGGCTTCAAAGCGGTGCGTTCCTACCGCAAGGCGAACTGGTGTTACCGCCACGGGATGAAATTTCTGGCACGGTGGATCTCGCAGCGGTGCGTGCGCCGCACCAATATTGAGATTCATCCCGGCGCCACCATCGGACGGCGGCTGTTCATCGACCACGGTACGGGCGTGGTCATCGGTGAGACGACCATCATCGGAGACGATTGCACGCTGTATCAGGGTGTGACGCTGGGAGGTACGGGCAAGGACACCGGTAAGCGACATCCCACGCTCGGCAACCACGTGATGGTGGGCGCCGGTGCCAAGGTGCTGGGTCCCATCGTCATTCACGATAACGCCCGCATTGCCGCGGGCGCGGTTGTGCTGACTGAGATACCCGAAAACGCCACTGCCGTTGGTGTGCCGGCGCGGGTAGTACGTGTGGGCGGTCAAAAGGTTGTCGATCAGCTGGATCAGGTGCACGTTCCCGATCCGCTGGCACAGGAGATTGAGGCGCTGAAAGCGCGCCTGACGATATTGGAGAACCAAGCAAAGGAGATAGAAGCATGAAAATCTATAATACCATGGCACGCGACAAAGAAGAACTGGTCACGTTAGAGGACGGTGTCGTCCGCATTTATGCCTGCGGGCCGACGGTGTACAACTACATTCACATCGGCAACGCGCGTCCGTTGTGCGTGTTTGACGTGCTGCGCCGCTATCTGGAGTGGCGCGGGTTTGACGTGCGATTCGTGCAGAACTTCACCGATATCGATGATAAGATCATTCGCCGTGCCAATGAGGAGGGTACCGATTACAAGACCATCTCGGAGCGCTATATTGAGGAGTTTAAGATCGATGCCAAGGGTCTCGGCGTGCGTGAGGCGACGGTGCATCCGCGCGCTACGCAGGAGATCGACGAGATCATCGATATTATCCGCACCTTGGAGGAGAAGGGCTACGCCTACCGTGCCGACAACGGTGACGTGTATTTCCGCACCCGGCGTGACAGCGGCTACGGCAAGCTGTCGCATCAGCCGATCGACGATCTGGAGTCGGGCGCACGCATCGGCATCGGTGAGGAAAAGGAGGACGCACTGGATTTCGCGCTGTGGAAAGCGGCGAAGCCCGGTGAGCCGTTCTGGCCGTCGCCGTGGAGCGACGGTCGCCCCGGTTGGCACATCGAGTGCTCCGCTATGGCGCGCCGTTATCTCGGTCCGTCCATTGACATCCACTGCGGCGGTCAGGATCTGATCTTCCCACACCACGAAAACGAGGTCGCACAGAGCGAATGCTGCAACGAAGCGCCGTTTGCGCGGTATTGGATGCACAATGGCTACATCAACGTCGATAACAAGAAGATGTCGAAATCACTTGGCAACTTTTTCACGGTGCGCGACGTGGCGGAGAAGTTTGGATATGAGCCGATCCGCTTCTTCCTGATCTCTTCCTCCTACCGCAGTCCCATCAACTACAATGACGAGAGCATCGAGCAGGCGACCGCTGCGCTGGAGAGACTGTACAACTGCCGCAGCGGTCTGGAATTCGCGTTGAAAAATGCACCCGCTGGCGAGGCGGATGCCGCTGTCACGGCGTTCTGCGACAAGCGACGTGAGCAGTTTATCACCGCGATGGATGACGATCTGAACACGGCGGACGGTATTGCCGCACTGTTCGAGCTGGCGAAGGATTGTAACCGTATGGTTGCCGCCGGTCAGCCGACCGCAGGCAGCTGTGAGACGGCGCTCGGTCTGTTTAACGAATTGGCAGACGTGCTGGGTCTGCTGTATGCGCGAGAGGACAAGGGCGACGATGGCGAGATCGAGGCGCTGATCGAGGCGCGTACCAAGGCGCGCGCTGAGAAAAACTGGGCGGAGTCCGACCGCATCCGTGACGAGCTCAAGGCGATGGGCATCGTGGTGGAGGATACGCCGCAGGGCGCGAAGTGGCACCGCGCCTGAATAGACGGTTGACAGCAGGGTATACTACCCCGTGAAAAGGGGGCGTTGTCATGCTGTCCAAGGCGGAATGTATCACGATGAGGCTTGATGGTGTTCACGATGCTGCCACCCGCCGCGCGGCGGCGCAGGTGCTGCGCGAACTGCCGGGGGTGCGGTCGGCATCGGTGCATAAGGATGCCGCCAAGGTGACCTTTTTCCCCGACAGGACTACCGTGCCGCAGATGACGGCAGCGTTGGATCAAGCGGGATTTTCGGTGATATGAGAACGGCGCGCAGGGCGAGGGCTCTGCGCGCTTTTTACGTTGTGAAGGCAGGGCGGGCGATGGTGCTCCCTACGGTCTTGGTTTGGAATCATGCGGCGGGATTGCAAGAGGGTGTGTAGAGGTTGGCTTCGGGCGTGATAATGTTTTTGTTGCTAACCCCTTTATTTTTTTGAGAAATCGTGGTATAATAAACTGATTATGTGTTTCTTGCAATGGGGGTGAAGGGATGGAACGGTTTGAGCTGCACGCGCCGTATGCGCCTACCGGCGATCAGCCGCAGGCGATTGCGCAGCTGGTAGACAGCATCAACAGCGGAAAGCGGGAGCAAACGTTGCTTGGCGTGACCGGCTCCGGCAAGACCTTCACCATGGCGAACGTCATCGCGCAGGTCAACCGTCCGACCCTCGTCCTCGCCCACAATAAAACGCTTGCCGCGCAGTTGTGCTCTGAGTTCAAGGAGTTTTTCCCTAATAACGCGGTGGAGTATTTCGTTTCCTACTACGATTATTACCAACCCGAGGCGTACGTGCCGTCCACCGATACCTATATTGAGAAGGATTCCGCGATCAACGACGAGATCGACAAGCTGCGGCATTCCGCGACCTCGGCACTGTCCGAACGGCGAGACGTTATCATTGTGGCGAGCGTCTCCTGCATTTACAGTTTGGGCAACCCTATCGACTACCGCAATATGATCATTTCGTTGCGTCCCGGGATGCGCAAGGAACGCGACGAGCTGCTCGCGCGACTGGTCGATCTGCAATACGAGCGCAACGATATCAACTTCATCCGCAACAAGTTTCGCGTACGCGGCGACGTAGTGGAGATCTTTCCTGCCTATTCCAACGACACGGTGATCCGTGTGGAGTTTTTCGGGGACGAGATCGACCGCATCAGCGAGGTCAATCCGCTGACGGGCGAATTAAAAGGGTTGCTCGGGCATATTGCTATCTATCCGGCATCACATTATATCGTGCCGCCGGACAAGCTGGAGGTCGCCATCGCCGAGATCGAGCAGGAGCTTGAGACGCGTGTGGAGGAGTTTAAGGCGAACGGACAGCTCCTGGAGGCGCAACGCATTTTGCAGCGCACGCGGTACGATATTGAGATGCTGCGTGAGATCGGTATCTGCAAGGGGATCGAAAACTATTCGCGCGTGCTGGCGGGGCGTGCGCCGGGCTCGACGCCGTTTACGCTGCTCGATTATTTCCCTGAGGATTATGTATTGTTCGTGGACGAGTCGCACGTCACGCTGCCGCAGGTGCGCGGTATGTTCGGCGGCGATTTTGCCCGTAAGAAGAATCTGGTGGATTATGGGTTCCGTTTGCCCAGTGCGTTTGATAATCGTCCGCTGAATTTTGATGAGTTTTACAGCCGCGTGAAGCAAGCGGTGTTCGTCAGTGCGACACCGGGTGAGTTTGAACGCGACCGCAGCGGGGCTCCTGTGGAGCAGGTCATTCGCCCCACGGGGTTGCCGGATCCTGAGGTAACGGTGCGTCCCGTGGAGGGGCAAATTGACGACCTGATCGGGGAGATCCGCCTGCGTGCCGAACGCTCAGAGCGCGTGTTGGTCACGACGCTGACCAAAAAGATGGCGGAGGATCTGACGACGTATTTTGAAAACGTCGGTATTCGGGTGCGGTATATGCACCACGATATCGATACGATGGAGCGTATGGAGATCATCCGTGACCTGCGGCTTGGTGAGTTTGACGTGTTGATCGGCATCAACCTGCTGCGTGAGGGCCTGGATATTCCCGAGGTGTCGTTGGTAGCAGTGCTGGATGCCGACAAGGAAGGCTTCCTACGCTCGGCGACCTCGCTCATTCAGACCATCGGCCGCGCGGCGCGTAATGCCGAGGGGAAGGTTATTTTGTATGCTGATGAGGTGACGCCGTCGATGGAGCAGGCGATCCGCGAAACGGAGCGCCGCCGCACCATTCAGTTGCGCTACAATGAGGAGCACGGCATCGTCCCGAAGACCATCATCAAAGAGGTGCGCGACGTGCTGCAGATCACGCCGTCCGCGGTACGGGATGCCAAGAGCGGCAAGAAGTTGTCGAAGCTGGAGCGTCAACAGCGTATTGAGCAGTTGACAAAAGAAATGAAGCACGCCGCCAAGCTGCTCGAGTTCGAGCACGCTGCGTGGCTGCGTGATGAGATCGAAAAGTTGAAACAAGGCTGAACAGTGAGGAATACCTATGTTGGAGAACCTGATCGTCAAAGGCGCGAAGGAGCACAACTTAAAAAATATCGACGTGACGATCCCGCGTGACAAGCTGGTGGTGTTTACCGGTGTGTCCGGTTCGGGCAAATCGTCGTTAGCGTTTGATACCATCTACGCCGAGGGACAGCGCCGGTATATGGAAAGTCTGTCCTCGTACGCGCGCATGTTTTTGGGGCAGATGGAAAAGCCGGAGGTGGAATCCATCGACGGTCTGTCACCTGCGATATCCATCGATCAGAAGACCACCTCGCAGAATCCGCGTTCCACGGTCGGAACGGTTACGGAGATTTACGACTACCTACGATTGTTGTATGCGCGCATCGGCGTGCCGCACTGCCCCAAGTGCGGACGTGAGATCCGTCAGCAGACGGTGGACGAGATCGTGGATCGCTTACTGGAGCTGCCCGAGCGCACGCGTGTTCAGCTGCTCGCACCGGTGGTGCGGGGGCGCAAAGGTGAGTGTCAAAAGGAGTTTGAAGCAGCACGCAAGTCGGGCTACGTCCGCGTGCGCGTGGACGGGTCACTGTACGATCTGTCCGAGACCATCAAGCTGGATAAAAACAAGAAGCACACGGTCGAGATTGTGGTGGATCGTCTGGTCATTTCGCCCGAGATCCGCGGCCGCTTGGCGGATTCGGTGGAGATGGCAACCTCGTTGTCGGAGGGTTTGCTGACGGTAGACCTGCCGGACAGCGGCGAGGAACTGACTTTTTCGCAGAACTATGCCTGTCCCGATCACGGGTTCAGTATGGAAGAACTGACGCCGCGGATGTTTTCGTTTAACAACCCGTTTGGCGCCTGCCCGAAGTGCACGGGTATCGGTATTTTTATGTCTATCGACCCCGACCTGGTGCTGGCGGATGAGAATTTGTCCATTCGTGAGGGCGCGATCCGCGCCAGTGGGTGGAATTATCTCGACGGCGGAACCATTGCCCAGATGTATTACGAGGGTCTGGCGGATCATTACGGGTTCTCGCTGGATACGCCGTGGAAAGAGCTGTCTGCCGAGGCAAAGGATATTTTGCTGTATGGCAACAAAGGCGAAAAGATCCGTATGATACGGCGGATGGAGTACGGCTCGGGCGAGTATTTCACGGCGTTTGAAGGTATTGTGAACAACCTGCAGCGCCGCCATCAGGAGACAAACAGCGAGTGGATGCGCAGCGAGCTGGAGACGTATATGAGCAAGGTGCCCTGCCCCGAGTGTCACGGCAAACGGTTGAAGCCGGAAAGCCTGGCGGTGACGGTGGGGGATGTGAATATCGCTGATCTCTGCGACCGTTCGGTCACGGAAATGCTGGAGTTTATGCAAGGGTTAGATGCGAAGCTGACCGAGCGCGAGCATCAGATCGCCGATCGTGTTCTGAAGGAGATCCGGGAGCGGTTGGGCTTCCTGAACAGCGTGGGCTTGGAGTATTTGACGCTCTCCCGTGCCGCCGGCACACTGTCGGGCGGCGAGAGCCAGCGTATCCGTCTGGCGACGCAGATCGGTTCGTCGCTGATGGGTGTTCTGTATATTCTGGACGAGCCCAGTATCGGATTGCATCAGCGCGACAACCAGAAATTATTGGATACGCTGCGCCGTCTGCGTGATCTCGGGAATACCCTCATCGTGGTGGAGCACGACGAGGAAACGATGCTGGCGGCAGATTGGATCGTGGATATCGGTCCGGGTGCCGGTGTGCACGGCGGCGAGGTCATCTGCTCGGGAACGGTGGATGAGGTGTGCGCGTGTGAGCAGTCGCTCACCGGACAATATCTCAGCGGCAAGCGCCGCATTCCCGTGCCGGAGAAGCGGCGACCGGGAAACGGTCATGAGCTACGTGTTCTCGGCGCTTCCGCCAACAATTTGAAGAATATCGACGTGTCATTCCGCTTGGGTGCCTTTAACTGCGTGACCGGTGTGTCGGGCTCGGGTAAATCGTCACTTGTCAACGAGATCCTGTACAAGCAGTTGGCAAATAAACTTAATCGTGCGCATTGCCGCGCGGGTGCCCATCGGACTATCGAGGGAATCGAGGCACTGGATAAGGTCATTGCGATCGATCAGTCGCCGATCGGGCGTACACCGCGCTCCAATCCGGCGACCTATACGGGCGTATTTAACGATATCCGCGAGCTATTTGCTTCGACGGCCGATGCGAAAATGCGCGGTTATACCGCCGGGCGATTTTCCTTTAATGTGCGCGGCGGTCGTTGTGAGGCGTGCGAAGGTGACGGTATTCTGAAGATCGAAATGCACTTTTTGCCCGACATTTACGTGCCGTGTGAGGTGTGTAAGGGTCAGCGGTATAACCGCGAAACGCTGGAAGTGCGCTACAAAGGCAAGAATATTTACGATATTTTGGAAATGACCGTCGAAGAGGCGCGGGCATTTTTTGACAATATTCCGAAGATCGCGCGCCGCCTGCAAACGCTCTTAGATGTCGGACTGGGCTATATCAAATTAGGGCAGCCCGCAACCACGCTGTCGGGCGGTGAGGCCCAGCGCGTGAAGCTGGCGACCGAGCTGTCCAAGCGCTCCACGGGGCGCACCATCTATATTTTGGATGAGCCGACCACGGGCTTGCATACCGCAGATGTGGCGCAGCTGATCCGTGTGCTACAAACCCTGGTGGACGGCGGCAACACGGTGGTGGTCATTGAGCACAATCTGGACGTTATTAAAAATGCGGATCATATTTTGGATCTGGGTCCGGAGGGCGGTAATCGCGGCGGTACGTTGATTGCATCGGGCACTCCCGAGGAGATCGTGTGCGTGCCGGAGTCGTATACCGGTCGCTATCTGAAGCCGCTGCTTGAGAAATAAACTGTTACACGAAAGGAGGAAAACCGCATGACGAGGTGGGAAGAACTGTATCGGCTGTCATACTATACCGGCGTACAGATGGTGCGCTTATTTCATCGCATGGGGCGGTTTTTCACCTTGGTGTTTTTGCCCATTCGCCTGTTGCTTTGGCGCACGGGGAATGCCATGCGCCAAAAACGGGCGCGTCGCCGCATCCGCGAAGGCTTTGCGGGTCTGCGTCGCCGCTTCGGTGTCGCGGGTGACCGCGTACGCGCCGCGTGGCAGCGGCATCCGCTGCTCGGTATTTTGCAGGTTCTGTATCTGCCGATCCATGCGATACGGCACTATCACGGTGCGGCACGGCTGGTGGCGCATACCGTTGCCGGTTTAACGGCGCTTGCCGTACTGAGTGGTACGTTGTATTATTGGAGCGATACGACCTTTGCACTGGCATTGACGGATGACAGCGGTGATGTGTGGGGTTATGTTTTGGATGAGCGTGTGCTTCAGGAGGGTATCACGCTGGCTAAGGAGCGGTTGGGTGAGGCCGCGAACGAGGTGTCCTTTGACAGCTCCTCAGCTATGTCGCTTCAGATCATCCCGCAGGTCAGCATTTTGGATAAGCACGAGGTCTGCGATCATTTGCTGGGGCAAACGAGTGTGCCGATGCAGGATGCCTGCGGTGTGTACATAGATGGCGTTTTGCACGGGGCGACGGGCAGTACCCGCGTTGCCCGTCAGATTTTGGACGAGATTCTGGAAGAAAGCGTGGAGGATGGCGAAGAGCTGGAGGCAGCGTTCGTGGAGACGGTAGAGCTTATCGACGGCGTTTATCCGGAAGAAGCCGTGCTGACCGAGGAAGACCTGAAGACGCTGCTTACCACCGAGACGGAAGAACAGAGCTATCTGGTGCAGCCGGGGGATACTTTGGTGTCGGTCACCGAAAAGAACGATATTTCGTTACAGGAGCTGAAAAAGCTCAATCCCACGATGGGTTTGGAATTGACCGTCGGGCAGAAGCTGATCCTCCAAAAGGAGGAGTCGCATCTGCGCGTGCAGGTGTCCGGCACGGTACAGTATGAGACAGAGATACCGTATACGGTAACGCGTATTCCCGACGCGACGATGTATGAGGGCACGGAAAAGGTGCGCGTGGAGGGAAAAACCGGTATCAACTTGGTTACGGCGACGGTGACGAAGATCAATGGGGTGGAGCAGTTCAGTGTAATCACCTCCTCCAAGATCAAGCAGTTCCCGGTCATGGAGGTCGTCGCCTACGGTACAAAGAAAAAATCCAGTTCCGGCTACAAAGGCGGTGAGTACTCCAACGGATACTTCATATGGCCGACACCGTGTACGACCTTCGTGTCACAGCAATACGGCAACGAGGGACACCGTGGTATCGATATCTGGATGGATGGTATGGAAGGCGAAGATATTTTGGCGGTCGATGGCGGCGTCGTCGTGATGGCCGGCGAATATTCCGGTTACAAAACCTACGGCAAGTTTATCATTATCGATCACGGCAACGGCTATCGTACGGTGTACGCCCATTGCAGTAAGTTGTTTGTTAAGGAAGGCGATATCGTCAAGCAGGGCGAGCGGATCGCACTGGTCGGCAACACGGGCCGCAGCACCGCACCTCATTTACATCTTGAGGTTCAGCGCAACGGTGTGCTGATGAATCCGATGAAGTTTTTTAAGTGAGGCGAGTCGGTATGCAGCGCGAAGTGAACGTCGGCGGCATCTACCGCCATTTTAAGGGTAACATGTATCAGGTCATTGCTGTGGCTCGGCACAGCGAAACATTGGAACTGCTGGTGGTGTATCGTGCGTTGTACGGTGACGGTGATGTGTGGGTGCGCCCGTTGTCCGAGTTTACCGATACGGTGACGCGTGATGGCAAGGCGCAGTATCGGTTTGAAGAAATACAGGCGTGAGTCTTGCCGCGGATAGGCGTTCGTGGTATACTTACGGTGTAGGATCAGTTTTCAAAGAGATGGGAAGTAGTTAAAGTCATGGCAAAGCGAGATAATTTACGAAATATCGCCATCATTGCGCACGTCGATCACGGCAAAACCACGCTGGTCGACCAGCTGCTGCGGCAAAGCGGCGTGTTCCGTGCCAACGAGCAGGTGTCGGAGCGTGTGATGGACTCCAACGATCTGGAGCGTGAACGCGGCATCACCATTTTGTCTAAAAACACCGCGGTAATGTACGGTGACACCAAGATCAACATCGTCGACACCCCCGGTCACGCCGATTTCGGCGGCGAGGTAGAGCGAATTTTAATGATGGTCGACGGTGTACTGCTGCTGGTCGATGCCTTCGAAGGCTGTATGCCGCAGACGCGGTTCGTGCTGAAAAAGGCGTTGGGTCTCGGCAAGCGCCCCGTGGTCGTCATCAACAAGATCGACCGTGACGGTGTCCGCCCCGACGAGGTGATCGACGAGCTGTTGGATCTGTTTATCGAGTTGGGCGCAGACGAGGATCAGCTGGATTTCCCCGTTGTGTACGCCTCGGGACGTGACGGCTATGCGTCTACCGATCCGTCGGTGCGTGAGGGCAATATGCAGCCGCTGTTTGAGGCGATCTTGCAGCACGTGCCGGCCCCCGAGGGGGATGCCGAAGCACCGCTGCAGATCCTGTTTTCCAATATTGATTATGATGAATACGTCGGTCGCGTCGGTGTTGGCCGTGTAGAGCGCGGCACAGTGCGCAACGGCCAGGCGGTTACGCTGTGTCGTGCAGACGGCACGACGCAGAGCTGCCGCATTGCCAAGCTGTTTCAGTTTGAGGGCCTGCACCGTGTGGAGCACGAAACGGCGTCGGTAGGCGATCTGATCGCTGTGACGGGCCTGACCGATCTCAACATCGGTGAGACGGCGTGCGATCCGCTGTGCGTGGAGCCGCTGCCGTTCGTTCGTATCGACGAGCCGACGATCTCGATGCTGTTTATGGTCAACAACAGCCCCTTTGCCGGTAAAGACGGCAAATACGTGACCTCGCGCAATTTGCGTGACCGCCTGTTCAAGGAGGTGGAGACCAACGTCAGTATGCGCGTGCGCGAGACGGAAACGACCGATGCGTTTGAGGTGTCGGGTCGCGGTGAGCTGCATTTATCCATTTTGATCGAAACCATGCGGCGACAAGGCTATGAGTTCGCTGTCAGCCGCCCGCAGGTCATTTACAAGCAGGACGAGAACGGCGATCTGCTGGAGCCGATGGAGCTGTTGATGATCGAGGTGCCGGAAAATTACGTCGGCGCGGTTATGGAAAAGCTCGGCTCGCGCAAGGCCGAGATCGTGAATATGGGCACGCGCGAGACGGGTGCCAGCCACCTGGAGTTCCGCATTCCGTCGCGCGGGCTGATGGGCTATCGCCAGCAGTTTCTGACCGACACCAACGGTAACGGTATTATGAACAGTGTGTTTGACGGGTATGAGCCGTATAAAGGCGATATCCCACAGCGTGTGCAAGGCTCGCTCGTGGTGTTTGAAACGGGTGAGACCAGCAGCTATGGCCTGTTCAATGCGCAGGATCGAGGTGCCCTGTTTGTGGGCCCGGCAGTGCCTGTGTATGAGGGTATGATCGTCGGTCAGTCCCCGAAGAACGAGGATATTGTTGTCAACGTGTGCAAGAAAAAGCACGTAACGAATATGCGAGCCGCCGGTTCGGATGAAGCACTTCGCCTGACACCGCCCACAGTGCTGTCGCTGGAGCAGTCACTGGAGTTTATCAACGATGATGAACTCGTTGAGGTTACGCCGCACAGTATCCGTTTGCGTAAGCGGATATTGTCACGCGAGCTGCGTATGAAGGAAGCGGCGAAAAAGAAGGCGTGAACCGTCGCCTGATCCGACCGCTGTGGGTCGTCGGGATCACTTGGGCTGCGGTTTGTCTGGTTGGCGCGTGGCTGCCGGTCACCGTATTATGTGTCGCGACGGCTGGGTGCCTGCTATGCGCCGTGCTCGCACTGTGTATTCCCCGGTTGCGTCGGTGGCACGGTATGGTGTTGTGCTTACTAACGGTTGTGGCGGCTGCTTGCGTATTGTTGTATTGGCAGACGGCCCGGTATCTGCCGACACGGGAGTGGGAAGGTCGCGAGGTCGATGTTTGTGTTGAGGTGCAAGACAACGAAGCGCTGACCGAGTTGAAGGTGTTGTCCGGTGAACTGCCGGAGGGAACGCGTCTGCAGCTATGGTGGGAGCCGCTCGGCGCAGCGTTGGATCCGGGCGATGTGGTGACTGCCTCGTTTGAGGTGTACGTGACCGAACACGAAGGATTGCCGATGCTGTGGGATCGGGCGGACGGTATGTGGCTTGCTGTGATGCCGACCGATCTTTCCGGCGAGGCTTGGAAGATCGTCGAGAGTGATCTCAAGGATACTTCGTTTCTGCCGTCCTTACGGCGCGAGCTGGTTATTAGTATACAGAAGATACTTCCCGGCGACGTTGGTGCTGTTGTGACCGGGATTTGTCTCGGTGCCGACGAAAGGTTGTCGTACGCGGCGGCCGCGGATTTTCGCGCGTGTGGCGTGTCGCATTTGTTTGCGGTATCCGGGTTGCATCTTTCGGTGTTAACACAGGCGCTGCTATGGTTGCTGAAGCGGTTGCGCCTTCCGCGGCGGCTGCGCGGTGTGATCTGCGCTGTGGCGGTGCTCGTATTTTTGTTGTTGGCAGGCGGGACACCGTCGGTGATACGCGCCGGTGTGTTGTGCCTTGTCGTGATCCTCGGAGATTGTGTGCGCCGCCAGGCGGACGCGCGCAATTCTCTGGGTGTGGCTCTGCTGCTGTTGTTAGTGGCCGACCCATTTGCCGTCTACGACGTGGGACTGCTGCTCTCTTTTTCGGCAACCTTCGGGTTGCTGTTCCTGTCATCAAAAATCAAGCAAGTATTGCTGAATATACCGATGAACGCAAAGCTAACGGCGGTGTGGGAGCGCATGGTGGGTGCTGCAGCGGTCACGCTGTCTGCTACGCTGGTGACCTTACCAGTGATGATCCTGTATTTCGGAGAGGTATCCTTGATCGGTATTGCCGCCAACCTGCTCATGACACTGCCGGCGGCGTTGCTGTTGATCGTTGGCTGGATCGTGATCGTTACCCTGTCGCTGGGCTTGTCCTTCGTGTATTATCCACTGTTGATGTTGCTCGGTGGGGTGGCCCGTCTCCTGATATGGGTTGCCACCGGCCTTGCCTCCCTGCCGTTCGCAACGGCGACAATAGTCGATACCTACCTGGTGGTCGGCGTTTTGGGAGGCCTTGCCGTGATCGGCATCGGGTGGCTACTGCTTCGCAGGCACGGCGTGCGCTTGGCGGCGGTGTTGTGCGCCGTGGTTTTGTGTGTCGGTGTGGGAGTCTATCAATACCGTATGCGCGATACCGTGCGCTTTCTTGTGATTCCGGAGCAGTCGGATCTGGCGGTTTGTCTTCTCTACCGACGGCAAGCGATACTCGTTACAGCTCCAACCAAGGCAAATACCCTGTACGCAACGCGTGAGGCGCTGCAGCGTGCGGGGATCACTTCGCTGGATGCGGTGATCCTTCCGCGCGGAGAATGGGATGGCGTTCCCTACGTACCTCACGTTTTGCGTGACTATTTGGGCAGTGCGGCGGTGTATCGCGGCATTGACGGTATGGTAGCGCTGTCGGAGGATACGCACATCTTGTTGCGTGGGTCGTGGTTGTGGGTGCGTTGCGGTGCGGTAGAAGCGGCGTTTGACTTGGAGGATACTGCTGCGTCGCTGACGGATGCCGCCGACGTGGCCTTTTGCACCGGTATGATGATGGAAACCGCCGAGGAAGCGGTGACGGTGGTGCAGAATGCGTTACCGTCATACACCGTCCCGCCGCACGGGATCGTCGTGCCACGCGACAAGGACGTTTGGATCTGGATCAATGACAGCGGTGAGCTGAGTATAAAATAATCGAGCGAGGAGAGGGTCTCATGCCGTTATCGGAACAGGAACTGAAGCTGCATCTGAAGCAAGGGGTGCCTGCACGGGTTTATTTGCTGTACGGTGAGGAGAATTATCTGACGGCGCACTACGCGGAGCAGGTTATCCGCTTGGCAGGCGTGCGTCCCAACGACAGTCTGGCGGAGTTTAATATGCACCGCTTTGACGGACAGGAATGCTCGTTCGATGCGATCGAAGAGGCCGCGGAGGCGTTACCGCTGATGGCTGACCGCAAATGCGTGGCGGTTTGTAACTGCGATGTGACGTCGGTGGCGGTATTTGACCGCGCGATGGCACTGGTTTCGGATCCTCCGGAGGAGACTGTGCTGATCTTCTGGATGACAACGCTGCTGTCCGAGGGTAAGCCGAACACCAAATGGCGCCAGTTTATCGACGCGGTGGATAAATCGGGTATTTGTGTCTGTTTTCCCCGCAAAACGACGGAGGAGATCGTGCGGATGCTGTGTGCGGGTGCCAATCGTCGGCATTGTACATTGCGTCCCGAGGTTGCCCGCGAATTGGTAGAGCAGTGCGGCAACGATTTGAACCTGCTTCTCAACGAGCTGGATAAACTGTGCGCGGTGGCAGGCCACGGCGAGATCACCTCGGCGATCGTGGGTGAGGTTGCCACGAAAAATCTGAACGCGCAGGTGTTTGAACTGTCAAATGCCATCCTCAAGCACCACTACGAAAACGCCTACACGATCCTGCACAAACTGTTCGCCAGCAAGCTGGAGCCGGTGGTGATTTTGGCGGCGCTGTCCGGCTCGTACACAGATCTTTACCGCGCCAAGCTGGCCGCTAATGCGGGTCAGCGTGCGGAGACGCTGGTGGAGGAATTTGATTATAAGAGCCGTGCATTTCGCTTGAAATACGCGGCGCGCGATTGCAGCCGTCTGTCGCTGGAGTCGCTGCGCGAGAGCCTGGATATTTTGGCGCAGGCAGACCGACGGCTGAAATCCTACACGAGTGACAAGCGCACCGTGCTGGAGGAGACGGCGGCGAAGCTGATTGTGACCGCCAAGCTGGGCAAGATCCAATGATGGTCAAGCTGAAAGAGGCGGTTGTCGTTGAAGGAAAATACGATGCCATTCGTCTGAGATCGGTGGTGGATGCCACGGTCGTTACGACGGATGGTTTCGGCATTTTTCGACAGCCGGAAACGATGGAGCTGCTGCGACGATTGGCGGCGGCACAGGGGATCGTTGTACTGACCGACAGTGATGCCGCGGGCTTTTTGATTCGTGACCGTATCAGCAGTGCATTACCCCCCTCACAGGTGCTGCACGCATACGCACCGGAGATCGTGGGCAAGGAGCGGCGCAAGGCGGCGCCGTCCAAGGAAGGGCTGCTCGGTGTAGAGGGTATTGACGGTGAACGGCTGCTTCGCGCTTTGCTACAGGCGGGTGCGACGGTGGAGAACGTCGAACCGGCCGAACGTCCTGCCGCCTTTTTGACAAAAGCACGGCTGTATGAGGACGGCTTGTCAGGAAGAAGCAACAGCGCCGCTCTTCGGGAAGCGTTGCTGCGCGCTATGGAGCTGCCGCATCGGTTATCTGCCAATCGGATGATCGAGGTTATCAATGCGTTGCTGACCGAGGAGGAATATCACACGCTGCTGCTACATATTAAAGGAGAAGATGACGTATGATTCGATCGATCGTTTTGGCGTCGGCATCGCCGCGACGTCGGGAGATCTGTGATATATTGGGAATTACCTACACGGTTTGTCCCGCACGTACCGAGCTGCCCGCCGATCCGTCGCTGACAGCGGCAGAGGCTATTTTGCAGGTGGCGCGCGGCAAAGCAGAGGAGGTAGCGGCGGTGTACCCGAACGATATCGTGCTGGGCGCGGATACGGCTGTGGTGGTGGACGATCGGATCCTCGGTAAGCCGCGCGATGCGGCAGAGGCGAAGGAGATGCTACGGCTGATCTCCGGCCGGACACATCAGGTCATTACTGCGGTATGGGTCTGTGGCGAGGGGTATAACGACGGGTTTGCCGATCACGCCGACGTCACGTTTTTTCCGATGACCTCGGAGGATATCGATGCGTACGTAGCGTCGGGCGAGCCGATGGACAAGGCCGGCGCGTATGCGATACAAGGCATCGGTGCACGCCATATTCGGGGGATCAGCGGTGATTTTTATACCGTGATGGGTCTTCCCTGCGGAAGATTGCTCCGTTTTTTGGAGCATCGCTGATTTTTAATCCGAAATTCGACAGATTTCTACAGAAAAGGATGCGGTAGTAATGAACGATATGCGACACGCCAAAAAGTCGGAAGTGACCGCCGAGAAACCGTTTGTTAGCAGCAAAGGAGCACCTGCGTGGCGCTTTATGGTGTTTTTGCCGGTGGCGTTTTTGTGGATGGAGCTGGTATTCCGCGCGGCGACCATCGAGCGATTCTTCGGCAGCGGTCTGCTGTATATTTTTGGGTTTACTCTGGCAGCCTCTGCGGTGGTCTACCTGCTTTGCACGCTGTTCAAAACCAAGGTGAATCACTGGATAGCCGTAGGATTTTTAGCCTTTGCGGCGGCGGTGCTGACCTCTGAGGTGATCTATGCCGGCGTATTTCCCGGTACCTTCTACGATCTGGATAAGCTCACGATGGCGGGCGAAGCTATGGGCGACTTCGGAATGAACGCCGTGGCGGCGGCGTGGAACAATATCGTGTATATTTGGGCGCTGTGGATGCCGGTGGTGCTGTACATCATTTTCGGCAAGACGTTCTGCCCCGCGCGGCGCGCACCGGCGCTGCTGAAGATCTTTGCAGGAGTCGTGGCGGTGGTGGTTCACGCGGCGGTGGTGATCATTGCGCCGTGCTCGTCCGGCAATATGAGTCCCCGCTACCTTTATATCAGCAATTTCGACAAGGATGCGGCGGTAGAGCAGTTCGGTCTGCTGACTATGTTCCGTCTGGATATCCGTTACGATATTATTGACGCCAAGATCGAGGAGGATTTTTCCAAGGATGCTTCCTCGATCGGTGATTTCGATTTTATTCAGGGCAACGACGACCCCGTCGAGGAGACGCCGGGGAATGAGCCGACCATCCCTCCCGTGGTGTATACGCCGAACGTGATCGAGTCTCTGGATTTTGAGGCGTTGGCAAACGGTACCTCGAATGCGACGATCAAGACGATGCACGAGTACTTTGCGTCGGTCGATCCGACGATGAAGAACGAATATACTGGCAAATTCAAGGGGAAGAACCTCATTTTTATCGTGGCAGAGGGTTTCTCGCCGTACGCAGTGCGGGAGGATCTGACACCGACGCTGTATAAGCTGTCGCACGAGGGTATCCAGTGTACCAATTAGTACACGCCCGGGTGGGGCGTTTCCACCTCCGACGGGGAATACACCAGCTTGCTGGGATTGATGCCGGCGACGGGCGTGCGCAGTATGGAATATTCCGCCGATCGGAATATGTATTTTGCGTTGGGTAATCAGTTGAAGGCTGAGGGCTACAGCACCTACGCCTACCACAACCATACCTACACCTACTACGGGCGCGACAAGTCGCATCCCAATCTGGGGTACAGCTACAAGGGCATCGGCAACGGTCTGGAACTGGATTATTCGGGATACTATCCCGGTAAGAATACCAAGACGCGGTGGCCGAATTCGGATTACTTGATGGCAAAGGCGACCGCCGACGAATATATGACCGCCGATGAGCCGTTCCATACGTATTATCTGACGGTGAGCGGTCACATGCTGTATACCTTTATGGGTAACAGTATGTCCTCGTACCACAAATCCAAGGTAGCGGATCTGCCATATTCCGACGAGGTCAAGGCGTATCTCGCCTGCCAGATCGAACTGGACCTGATGGTGGAGGAGCTGATCGCCAAACTGGAGGAAAAGGGCATTGCCGAGGATACTCTCATCGTGCTGACCGCCGATCACTATCCCTACGGTCTGCAGCAAGCGGGCGAGGCGGATTTTTACAGCGAGCTTGCGGGTAAGGACACGACCTCAACCTTTGAAAAATATCGCAACACGCTGATCATGTGGCACAAGGGTATGGAAAGCATGGTGATCGACGAGCCGGTGTACAGCATCGACCTGCTTCCGACGCTCAGCAATCTATTCGGTCTGGAATACGATTCCCGCCTGATGATGGGTCGGGATTTCCTGTCGGATGCACCGGCACTGGTGTGTTTTGCCGATCGTAGCTGGGTGACGGAATACGGACAGTACGATTCCAAGGCTAAGACCTTTACCTTGTTCCCCGGGCAGAGCTGGACCGAGGAAAATAAGGCGGAATACGTCAAAGCGATCAACACGGTGGTACGCCGCAAATTTGATTTCTCCAATCTGATCCTGAAGCAGGATTATTACGATATACTGTTCGGCAAATAATAAAAGCCCCGAAGCGATGCTTCGGGGCTTCTGTTTATTGTGAGGTTATTGCGGCACGGTGATCCATTCGCCGGGCTTGCTTTGAGCCTGCATAGCAGCCTCGCGGATCGCCATGACCTGCAGGGTCTCTTCGTGAGCGACCGGCACTTCACGGGTGCGGAAGAATTCCACCATGACCTTACTGAACGGCAGGAAGAAATCGGACTCGATCGTCAGAGACTGACATTCGTCAGTGTGTTTGATGTTGGTCAGATACGGTGCCCACGGCAGCCAGCCGGCAATGCTGCCGAAACGACCGTCGGCAAATTCGATCGTCACCTGATACCACCCTTCGGTGCCGCTGTACAGCACGCGTTTAGCGGGGGCTTTCATCAGCATCACCAACGGCTCCAGCATATGAACGGCGTAGCCGTCGATCACGCCGCTGCCCCAGCAGCAGACGGAGGCGATGTCATCTGTCTTGACATCGGCATATTCCTCGGCATACCGCAGGGAGGAGGTGGAGTAGCAGGGTGTGCCGTGCTCCTCGGCCAAAGCGAACAGGCGCTTAGCGGTGGCAAGGTCGGGGGTAAAGGTTTTGTCGATAAAGGTCGGCTTACCGGAGCGTAGCGGCAGCTGACACAGCTCCTCGTGCATTTCGCAGTTGTCGGGTGAGAGAACGACCAGCGCGTCACTCTTTTCCACCACCTCTTCGATGGTATCGCACAGGGTTACGCCGAATCGCTCGCACCACTGTGCACTGGTCATGCCCGAGATCGGCGAGGCGATCTTGCCGTAGGCGTAGGCGACCTCCATCTCACCGTCGGAAAACTGCTTGATCCACGCGGGATAGTTGTTGCTGTGCCATTCGTCCAGAAAATAGTCGATAAATCCGATTTTCATGATCAGCCCTCCAAAACGATCTCGCGGTGGGTTTCCGCCGAATCGTAGATCGCCTGCATCATACGGGCGGTGATGATGGCGGTATCGATGTGGCTGGCGAGCTTTTCGCCGCTGCGGACACAGTCGACGAAACGGTTGATCTCGGTCTCAAAATGATTTTCTTCCGCAAATGCCGGCTTTTCGGAGACCAATTTACCGTCCTTGACGCTGTACAGCGTGAAATCGCCGCCGTATTGCAAGCGGATGCCGGCCTTTTCGCCGATAAAGTCAATATACATCTCGTTTTCAAAGATGTTCTGCGCCCACGCACCGTTGACGGTGATGGTTGGACCGGAGGTGCGGATCATACCCGTGACCATCTCCTCCACATCATAGGTGCCGTCCAGAACCGGAGGGCCGGCCCACATGCTCTCGTAAACGTAGTTCGGGATATCGCGGCCGAGCTTGGAAAAGATCTCAGCGCTCACGGTTTTGGGGGTCGGGTCGCCGCAGCAGTACATCACGATGTCCAGGAAGTGAACACCCCAGTCGATCAGCACGCCGCCGCCGGCGATGGCTTTGGTGGTGAAGGCACCGCCGAGGCCGGGAATGTTGCGGTGGCAGCGGAAGGAAACGTAGGTTTGCAGAATATCGCCCAGCTCGCCGCTTTGAATGTATTCACGAATGCGGTTCACTGCGCAGTTGAAACGGTTGACAACGCCGATGTTGAGGATCTTGCCGGTCTCGTGCTGTGCCTGCTGCATCTCCAGCGCTTCCTCATAGATCCGCGCTGCCGGTTTTTCGCACAGGACGTGTTTTCCGGCGCGCAGGCAGGCGATCGAGATCTCTTTGTGGACGTTGTTGGGTGTGCAGACGGATACCGCCTCCACTTCGGGATCGTTCAGAATATCGTGATAGTCGGTGATGGCGGTGCCACAGCCATACTCGGCGACGGCCTTTTCCGCACGCTCGGGAATGATGTCGCAGAAATACTTCACAACGGCATTCTCGTTTTTGACATACGAGGGGATGTGCGCCAGGTTGGCGATGGAACCGCAGCCGATCACGGCCACAACAACAGGTTTCATACAATGATCCGTCCTTTCATTATGTTCTGCTTTTATCATAAAACAGTTTTAACAAAAGGAACATTTCTTTTTTTACGATAACGATTGTCAATTTTTGACCTTGTTTTTGGAAAAGAATTGACAATCGTCGGGAGATGCCGTATGATGAAGCAAAGGATGGTGATCGGCATGGAAAAGAAGCGATATCATGTGGCTGTTGACTTTATGCCGTCACCGCTGATGCTGAATATGCTGAACGTGTATCAGATCAGCGACCTTGCCTGTTCGTACGACTATGAGGTCACACCGCACCGTCAGTGGTGCTACGAGATCTCCTACGTGGTGGAGGGTGAGGGGACGTTTCAGCGCAACGGTCGGGACTATACCGTGTCTCCCGGCAAGCTGTTTATTCTCGGGAAAGAGGACGTACACTACGTCCGTTCCTCCAAGGTGCGGCCGCTGCGGTATATCAGCGTGGGCTTTACCTTCAACAAGAACCACGCCGACTACCCGAAGTACGCGCCGATCGCGGAGTTTTTCGACCGCGCGGAGGAGCCGATGACGGACGACCTGTACAACACCTACGAGTTGTTGTCGGCGGCACTCAGCGAGATCTCTTCGCCGCAGACCTTATCGGAGGAGATGGTGGGCTCGTACCTGCAGCTGGTGATCGTCAACACCTATCGCAGCTTTCACAGCAGCGGGCGGCGGCGGCACACCGATCTGGTCACACCGAGCAACACCAATCCTCTCATTTACGAGATGATCCGCTATATCGATGAGCACCTGACCTCGATGACTGCGCTTCAGCAGATGGGAGAGGCGCTGGGCTACAGCTACAGTTATCTGTCACGTTTGTTTTCCGATACGATGGGATCGACCCTGCGACAATATTATACGGAGCGGCGCTTCGAGAAGGCGTGTGCACTGCTGCGCGAGCCCCGTCCGCTCGCAGACATTGCCGAGAAGCTCGGCTTTTCGGATGCCGCCAACTTTTGCCGCGCCTTTAAAAAGCAATACAAGATCTCTCCCGGCGAGTATCGCCGCAGAAACGGTTAAAAAGCTCCGCGGCTTCGGCTGCGGAGCTTTTGCAATTTATTTTTTGAGTACCCGTAGGATCTCGCCCACGTATTGACGATGAAAATCGTTTGTTTTATAATGAGTAAGGAGTGTAGGGTCGACAAACTGCTCGGGGGAAAAATCGACGGTGTGGAGCTTGCGGCACACAAGGATCAACCGTGCCTGCTCAATGCAGGGGGTGTCGCCTTCGTGAAAGATCGACAGGCCCGTGGCGGCGAACTTGTCACCGTCCCGACCGGAGTGTGAGCCGCAGTACCGCAGGGCGGGGCGGTATTCCTCCGGTAGGAAGGACAGGGAATACGTATCCGCCTGTTCCATAAACTGATAGGTATGTCGCTGGGGACGTACGAACGAAAACGCCACCGGCAGGTTCCACAGCACACCGACGCCTCCCCAACTGGCGGTCATGGTGTTGCACTGCGTGCCGTCACCGGCGGTGATGAGCATCCATTCGTCACCGATGAGCGAAAAGGGGTTCTCGACCAATTCCTTCGGGTCGATGGCGGAAAAACAGTTCATTGTACAGCACTCCTTTAATGTGATCTCATACATAGTATAGCATATGATCGCTTTTTTGGAAAGATTTTTCAAAATTCAAAGACTGTTCAAACACCGCGCGAAAAATCTGGTACACTGTAAGATGTAAGGATAAGGAGGTATGGTCGTATGAGTGCCGTAAAAATTATGGTCGTGGATGACGACAGCAACATCGGAGAGCTGCTGCGTCTGTATCTTGGCAAGGAGGGCTACGAGCCGATCGTTATCACCGACGGAGAGCAGGCAGTGGAGCGGTTTGACACCGAAAAGCCCGACCTGATCCTACTGGACGTGATGATGCCTAAGCTGGACGGCTGGCAGGTGTGCCGCAAGATCCGTAAAAAATCACAGTGTCCTATCATTATGCTGACTGCCAAGGGTGAATTGTTTGACAAGGTGTTGGGCCTGGAGCTTGGTGCGGACGATTACATCGTCAAGCCGTTTGAAACCAAAGAGGTTATCGCCCGTGTGAAAGCGGTGCTGCGGCGTGCGGGGATCCGTCAGGGGGAAAAGGATAAAGAGGTCTCCTACGATGGGTTGTACATTAATATGGAAAACTATGAGCTGCGAGTCGGCGGCAAGCAGATCGATACGCCGCCGAAGGAGATGGAGTTGATTTATCATCTTGCCAGCAATCCCAATCGGGTATATACGCGCGACCAGCTGCTGGACGAGGTGTGGGGCTTCGAATACTATGGCGACAGCCGCACGGTGGACGTGCACGTCAAGCGTTTGAGAGAAAAACTGGAGGGCGTCTCCGATCAGTGGACGCTGAAGACCGTATGGGGTGTGGGGTATAAATTTGAAGTCAAACAAAACACTTTTTAAAAGTATTTTTTCAAAATATTTTACCGCTACCGCGGTGCTGATCTCGCTGGCGTTTATCCTGACTGCGGCAGTGCAGCTGGTGTTTGCCCGCCGCTACTGGATCGAGGAAAAGCGGATAGTGCTGCAGGAACAGGCACAAAACGTGTCGGCGTTTATCACCGAGAATGCGGTAGAGATGCCGTCGGGGGATTACTATATTCCCGAAACGCTTTCACCGGCACTGATGCATTTGGCCGGTGCGGTGGATGGCAACGTGCTGGTGACGGATAACGATTTCCGCATTGTTTTTTGTTCGCACGATGCTTGCCCGCATCGCGGGAAGCTTCTTGCTGATGCAGTGAAAAGCGGGCTGAAGCAGGGCGATTTTTTTGAAGTCAGCCGATTGGGCGGACTGTACGAGGATGGACAGTATACCGCCGGTATGGTGCTTAAAACCGGCCGGGGCGATACGCTGGGCTACGTACTGGTCTCTTCCTCGGCAGAGGCGCTGGGCGATTTTGTGCTGGACAACCTGCGCACCTATGCGCTGTCGGGCGTGGCGGTGCTGA
This sequence comes from Clostridia bacterium, assembly GCA_017936615.1. Lineage (GTDB taxonomy): Bacteria > Bacillota > Clostridia > Oscillospirales > Acutalibacteraceae > RGIG3009. Next base: position 50,485 of record JAGBFF010000029.1, read on the forward strand.
TCGTAGCGTTTGTTGTGCTGTACATCATTACCTACCGGTTGGTTCGTCCGCTTCGCCAGATGGCGGCGATCACACGGCGGTTCAGCCAAGGAGATTTTTCGGGGCGTGTCAAGGTGCGCGGCGGCGACGAGGTCGCCGAGCTGGCAAATGCGCTCAACGGCATGGCGGTATCGTTGTCCTCGCTGGAGGATATGCGCCGCAGCTTTGTCGCCAACGTGTCGCACGAGCTGAAAACACCGATGACAACGATCTCCGGTTTTGTCGACGGTATTCTCGATGGTACTGTTCCGCGTGAAAAGCGTGCGGAATATCTGCATATCGTGTCGGAGGAGACCAAACGCCTTTCCCGCTTGGTGGGTGTGATGCTTAATCTGTCGCGCATCGACAGCGGTCAGCTGCGTATCAATCCGGTCAGTTTTGATCTGACGGCCACCGTTTGTGAGGTGCTGCTCTCGTTTGAACAGCGCATCGATAATAAACACCTGTCGATCGAGGGGTTGGACCGGTGTGAGCCGCAGACGGTATATGCCGACTACGATCTGCTGCAGCAGGTCGTGTATAATCTGCTGGATAATGCCGTAAAATTTACGGAGGAGGGCGGCACGATCGCGCTGTCGGTGTCCCGCGTCGCCGATAAGACCGTTTGTACCATTCGTAACACCGGCGCCGGTATTCCGGCGGCCGAGATGCCGCATATTTTTGAACGCTTCTACAAGAGCGATCGCTCACGCGGTTTGGATAAAAGCGGCACCGGTCTTGGCCTCTACATCGTGAAAACGGTGATCGATCTTCACGGCGGCGAGATCACGGTGCGTTCGGTGGAGGGTGACTATTGCGAATTTGCGTTTCAGCTTCCCGCAGCACCCGTGCATTTACAAAAAAAGTGAAAAGTGTTCAACAAATTGACACAAAACGACGGTATAATAATAACCACGATGACGAAAGGTGTGACGACCAATGGACGAATGGAATCGTTCCCCGAGGGATGATCAGCAGCCGCAGCAACCGACCGACAACGAGCCGTCGGCGCCGCAGCCGAGCGATAACAGACAGCCGCCGTATTCCTACGGTTGGAATCAGGCGCCGTATACGCCGCCTCCGAAGCGGGGTGGCAACGGGACGGCGGTCGCTATCATCATTGGCGTGGTTTGCGCGGTAATCGTCGGTGCGTTGATGGCGCTGTGGATTGCAGCTCAAAACCTGAATACAAAGAAGGATACGTCGGGCAGCTCCGCACAGCCGGGCCAGACGACCAAGACGACGGCGTATCGTGATCCGAACGATATGCCGACACTGACGATCCCGGAAGTGGATGAGGTGCTGGAGGGGCTGTCTACCCGTCAGATCGTCAGCGATAATCTGGACAGTACGGTGCTTCTGACGATTTATACCGAGACCTCGGTCGGCTCGTTCGGACAAGGCGGCAGCGGCCAGGAGGTGGCAGCGGGCTTTGCCAGCGGTTTCGTGCTGTCGGAGGACGGGTATATCGCCACCAACTGGCATTGCGTGGTTGACGAGGATACCAACAAACCTTTTGCCCGTGTGGACGTGGTTATGTATGATGGCACGGTGTACGAGGACGCTGAGCTGATCGGCGCGGATTCCTCTACCGATCTGGCGGTCATCAAGGTGAATGCCACCGGCCTGAAAGCCGCGACCCTCGGCAATTCGGACGCTTTGCAGTTGGGTGACCGCGTCGTGGCACTCGGCAACGCCGGCGGTCTGGGCTTTTCCGCGACGGAAGGTATTTTGTCCGGTCTCGCACGCGATGTGTACGAGGATACCGGCTATGCGATCAAGTGCTTCCAGGTCGATGCGGCGATCAACCCCGGTAACTCCGGAGGTCCGCTGTTCAATGCTGCGGGGCAGGTGGTTGCGGTCAATTCCGCCAAAATTGTGGCGGACGGCTACGAGGGCTTGGGCTTCTCGATCCCGATCAACGAGGCGGTCAAGATCTTTGACGAGTTGATCAAAAACGGTTACGTTACCGGCCGCGTAGCACTGGGCATCACCGGCCAAAGCTATGACGACGGATATTATGCCGGCTTCCTGATCTATTCCGTCGAGTCGGATTCGCCGCTTAAAGGTACGGCGGTACGGCAGGGTGATCTCATCACCGCGGTCAACGATGCCGTGGTGGAGGATTACGCCACCCTGCGTTCGGCGTTGGCGCAGCATAAGGTGGGGGACACCGTGACGCTCACCGTCCTGCGTTCTACGAATCGCAAGATCGAGAGCTTCGAGATCCAAGTGGTGCTCACTGAATTTAAGGGATAACTGCAAAACCGCCCGACGGGCGGTTTTGGTTTTGCTGAAAGATCGAACTTGACAGCGGGCATTTCATCCGCTATAATAGGTCTGTTAGATTGCTCAAAGAGCAGCAAGAACGGGGGACTGATGTTATGACAAAGCAAACCGTCATTACCGACGAAGGCTTGAAACGTCTGGAAAATGAACTGGACGAACTGAAAACTATAAAACGTAAAGAAGTTGCTGAAAAAATCAAGGTTGCTCTTTCGTTTGGCGACCTTTCGGAAAACAGCGAGTACGATGAAGCGAAAAACGAGCAGGCAATTATCGAAGGCCGTATCGCGGAGATCGAAAACCAATTGAAGAACGTCCGCGTGCTGGACGAGACCGAGATTGGCACCGAAAACGTGCACATCGGCTCTACCGTCACCGTGCGCGAAAAGGGTAAGAAAAAGTCTGCCACCTACCGCATCGTGGGCTCCACCGAAGCGGATCCGCTCGGCGGCCGCATTTCGGACGAGTCGCCTATTGGCAAGGCACTGATCGGTCATCGCAAGGGCGAGGAGCTGGAGGTCGAGACTCCCGGCGGTGTACTGCGGCTGGTCATCGAAGAGATCTCCAAGTAAGACAAACGATCTTCGGGTGAGGCGACCGCGCGTTGCCCACCCGATTTTTTTGAGAGTGAGGGACTTCTAATGAGTGAAAACCGTACTCCCGACGCCGTGGCGCCGGAAATGACAGAACAGCAGCTGTCCGAGTTGCTGCAGGTGCGCCGTGACAAGCTGGCGACGTTGGTGGAGAATGGGCAAGACCCATTTACCATCACCAAGTACGAGGTAACCGCCTATACCGACGAGGCGCGTGCCGCGTACGAGGCCAAGGAAGCGCAGTACATTGCTGAAAACGGTCAGCCCGAGGAAGGGCAGAGCATTGAATTTGCCGAGCCGATCCAAGTGTCGATGGCGGGACGCATGATGAGCCGTCGTATCATGGGTAAGGCGAGCTTTCTCGATCTGCACGATGCCAACGGTCGCGTACAGGTGTACGTCAGCCGCGGTGATGTAGGAGAGGATGTGTATGCCGGCTTCAAAAAGTGGGATATCGGTGATATCATCGGGTTGACCGGCTTTATGTTCCGCACCAAGATGGGTGAGGTGTCGGTGCACGCTACCTCGATCACGCTGTTGTCGAAATCGCTGCGTCCGCTCCCTGAAAAGTATCACGGCCTGAAGGATACCGACACGCGTTTCCGTCAGCGTTACCTAGATTTGATCGTCAATCCTGAAGTTAAGCGCAATTTCGTTATCCGCTCGCAGTTTATCAAGTTTATGCGGCGGTATCTGGATGACCGTCGTTACATCGAGGTGGAAACGCCGGTGCTGAACACCATCGCCGGCGGCGCGGCAGCGCGTCCGTTCATCACGCATCACAATACGCTGGATATGGATATGTATATGCGTATCGCGACCGAGCTGCCGCTGAAGCGTTTGATCGTGGGCGGTATGGATCGCGTGTATGAGATCGGTCGTATCTTCCGCAACGAGGGTATGGATACCAAGCATAATCCCGAGTTCACCACGGTGGAGCTGTATGAGGCGTATGCAGATTTCCACGATATGATGGATATCGCGGAGGGCATTCTTTCGGGTGCTGCCAAGGAGATCCTTGGCACCTATGAAGTTGAGTGGCAGGGCGAAAAGATCGATCTGACCCCCGGTTGGCGCCGCTTGACGATGGTGGATGCCGTTAAAGAGTATGTGGGTATTGATTTCGGTGCCATCACGGACGATGCCGAGGCGGTCGCGGCTGCCGAGGCAAAGGGCGTGGAGCTGGCCGACGCCGCCGAGCGTACGTGGGGCAACGCCCTGTATGCTTGCTTCGATCAGCGCGTGGAGGAGAAGCTGATCCAGCCGACCTTTATTACGATGTATCCCGTTGAGGTATCGCCGTTGACCAAGGCGTCTCCTGCGGATCCGCGTCTGACCGAGCGCTTCGAACTGTTCGTATGCCACAGTGAACTGGCGAATGCGTACTCCGAGCTAAACGATCCGATCGATCAGCGCGCGCGGTTTATGAAGCAGGTCGAGCAGCGTGAGCGCGGTGACGACGAGACCGAGATGCTGGACGAGGATTTCCTCACTGCGCTGGAATACGGTATGCCGCCCACGGGCGGTATGGGCATGGGCATCGATCGCTGCGTTATGATGCTCACCGGTTCCGACAGTATCCGTGAAGTGATCTTGTTCCCCACAATGAAACCGTTGGATTAAGGAACACTCAATAAAAAACCTCTCTGCTGAATTTCAGCAGAGAGGTTTTTCTTACTTTCTGGTAGGTTTCACGTTAGCGGCAGGTTTGATCGTGCCGTCGATAGGGCCGTTGGCATCTTCAAATGTTTTGATATTTTGACGGATCAAAACAAGCACCTGACTGTTAACGCTTCTACCTTCATAGTCAGCAATATAAGCGATTTTATTAAGCATCTCTTCTTCAATCCTAATGGAAACGCTTTTGATAGCCATATTATCACCTCGAAACAAACATATTATATATTTATTTTAGATACGTTATGTGTTACAATGTTGCGTATAGATATACGGTATATCTACAATTTAAGGAGATGAGAGTATCATGTCGGATAATACGCAACATACCTGCTGTTTCTTCGGACACAGAACCATACATGAAACGGTGGGGTTGAGGGAGCATCTGACCGCCGCCATCGAACGGCTTATTGTTGACGAAACTGTGGACACGTTTCTGTTCGGGAGCAAATCGGAGTTTGACCGCTTGTGCCTCGAACTCGTGACCCAATTAAAAGAAAAATACCCGCACGTAAAACGAATCTACGTGCGGGCAGAATTTCCATACATTAACGATGACTACATGGCATACCTACTCAAATCCTACGACGACACCTATTATCCCGAAAAGCTCCTCGGTGCAGGCAGAGCCGCCTACGTCGAGCGCAACTGCGAAATGATAAATAACAGTAAATACTGCATCGTCTACTACGACGAATTCCACGCTCCCACCACCCGAAAAAGCGGCACCAAAATCGCCCTTGATTATGCGATCAGGCAAGGAAAACACGTGATCAAATTGTCTGCTCAATGAGGGCGGCGTCGCTTTCGCACGGTTTTTTGTCATATCGGACGGATAAAAATAATTTTATACAATTCGCCAAAGCGTTGACAGATGTTGGTAGAATGTGTATAATTAGGATGTGTCCTAGTAGTACACGTCCTAGTGGCGTTGAGGAGGTGACCCGGTGGCGGAAAAGCATAAAGAGTGCGCGACAAAAACACGTATTATCAAGGCAGCTCGTGAGTTGTTTTTTGGGGAAGGGTATACGAAAACAACGGCGCGGAAGATCAGTGATACGGTTGGGATCAGTACCGGGAACCTCACGTTCCATTTCCCAACGAAGGAGCATCTGCTGTTGGAGCTGGTGAAAGAGTTTTGTTCCTATCAGCTGGACGAGGTAATACGCAGCATTAAGCACGGCGATTGTCGGCTTCGGACGTACGCTGCCGAGATCGTGATGCAAACCATGATCTGCGAGAAGAGCGAGAGCCTTCGTGATTTTTGTGTTTCGGCGTTTACCACACCGATGACGTTGGCGGAGATACGAAGTTGGGACAGCAAAAAATCGCAGTTGCTGTTCCGCTCCTACAACCCCGACTGGGCGGAACAGGATTTCATACTGGCGGAGAACGCCGCTTCCGGTTTGGAAATGGGCGCACTGATGACGGAATGCGATGAGGTCGTCACGTTAGAGGACAAGCTCCGCACGACGCTGGATAGTTTAATGAGGCTATACAACGTACCCGAACCTGAACGGTTGGCAGTGATCGACGAAGTCTTGAAAACGGACTATGACGGTCTCAGTCAACAATTGCTCGACAGATTGAAAGAACACAAACCGGATATGCACGATTTTGAAACGGATCTGCAAGAAGTCTTAAGGAGGGATGACCTGTGAAGATAAAAGGGAGAAAGATCACGAGCTTGTTTGTGGTCATGGCTATGTTGTTGGCGATGTTGCCGACGTTTGGCGCGCCGCTGCTGGCGGCACCGGCAAACGGCACGGACACGCGTGTCGCGGATACGGCGACGATGAACGATTGGACCAAATGGTTTGGCTCCAGTGTCATGTCTACCGAAAACGCCGGTGGTGTCTGGACGGATAAATCCGTGCTGACCTCTGCCGATGCGTTCGCCGGTACCGGCATTACGATGGACGGCACCGACAACGAGAGCTTTTTGGTCGCGCTGTCGGCGATCGCTTCCAGCTCTTCGGTCACGGGTCGTAGCTCCGTGCCCACCGATACGATGCTCGTTCTGGATGTTTCCGGTTCGATGAACGATAACCAGGGCAACAACGATGCCGTGGAGGATCTGGTCAACGCTGCCAATGCGAGTATTGCCAAGCTGTTGGAGGCGGATGATACCAACCGCGTCGGCGTGGTGCTGTACTCCGGTACGAGCAGCAGCACGAACGGTAACGCCAATGCCGCCGTTGTGCTGTTGCCGCTGGGACGCTACACGGCTACCAATAACGCATATCTGCTGTACAGTACCAGTGGTGACGATGAATACGTTGCGACGGGTACAACTCTGCGTGAGGAAGGCAAGACGCAGGTGTTTACAAGTACCAGCAAGGAAGTCGTTGGCGCTACCTACATTCAAAAGGGTATCCAGCTGGCGATGGAGCAGTTCCTTGCTTCCTCGAACACGGCTACCGGCCGTATGCCGATCATGATTCTGATGTCCGACGGTGCTCCCACGCTGGCGAGCTCCAATTTCACCTCGCCCGGCACCTATGATGACGACGATTATTGGGCGGATGGTGGCTTTGACCTTGGTAATGGCTCCTCTACGTCGGCAGCGCAGGGCTTTGTGACCCAGCTGACCGCAGCGTATGCCAAAGCGAAGATCGAGGAAAAGTACGGCGACGATCTGTTGTTCTATACGTTGGGCTTCAAGGTGAACACCAACACCACTGCGGGTCAGATCGCACAGAGCGTTTTGGATCCCGAAAATTCCATTCAGGGTATTGACGATTTCTGGGCACAGTACAACGCAGCCGCCGTGGGCGGCTCCGTGAAGCTGCTGGAGACCGGTTATTACGAGGGCTGGGGTTGGAACCGCGAATGGGTCGAGCTGATCGTTTCGGCGGAGAAGATCGCAACGCCTCTGACACAGGATTATGTGACCGGTTCGTATACCGCCACCTCCAACCTTACCGCCGTGTTTGACGAGATCGTCGGTGAGGCGCTGTTGCAGGCGAGATTCTTCCCGACCCTGATCAAGGGCGATGAAGATCTGAGCGGCTACATCTCCTTTGTGGATAAGATCGGTCATTACATGGAAGTGACCGACGTTAAGGGCATTTTGATCCACAACACCTTGTTCTCCGGTGCGGAGGTTGCCTCGCATATCGTGGACAACGTCGGCAACCTGAACGGTGCGACGGACACCTCAACGTTTAATGCGGAATTTGTCGCTGCGGTTATGGCGCGTTTAGGGATCACCGATCCCGTGATCGCTCGCACGCTGATCAAAAACGCCGTCCGCGATGGCCAGATCCATTATACGAATGCGAACGATTACTCCAACTACATCGGCTGGTACGCCAACGCAGCGGGCCAATATCTCGGCTACTGGCACGAGGGTAGTACGACCGTTCCCGAAACCACCGGCAACGTGGATACCGACCCCGTCTATTACGTCAAGAGCTACGGCTATCTGGGTGAGGTCGATGCGGAGCACGGCGTGTCGGATACGGATATGATGTACACCACCGTTCAGGTGCGTGAGAATATCAAGACCGGTGATGTCATCGTCACCTTTGCTGTTCCCGCGGCGTTGATTCCCGTCGTTACCTACGACGTGACGCTGGATGAAAACGAAGAGCTGATCGATCTGCAGGTCAGCGGTGCACAGCATCCCATTCGTCTGGTGTACGAGGTCGCGCTGAAGGATGGTATCGATGAGTATACCATTCACGATGCCAATGTGGTGGATCAGGCGTATGTCGCTGCCAATACCAACGCGACCACCGGTGAAGTGTATTTTTACACCAACCAGTACGAGGTGGACAATACCACCGGTTACGGTAAGGACAACACCTATTCCTATTTTAATCCTGCCAAGGAAAACAGCCGTTACTACTACACCGAGCCGTCGCACGTGTACACCGACGAGAACGGTACGCTGTACACCGGCACGGCGAAGCCGGACGAAAACGGTGTGTATTATCGTGCGTTTGCGGTGTACGAGAAGAGCGGCTCCACGCTGACTGCCAAGACGGCGTACGAGCGCATTTCGGCAGATTCGCTGAAGAAGGCGACCTATCACGCTGTCGAGGGTCACTGGGACATTCCTGCCGGCACGGTACACACCTATACCGGTGGTTATACCGTCCCCAAGACCACCAACGCGACCGGCACGCTGCCGTGGCGTGACGTACCGTTCGTTGACGTGACCGGTCACGAGGTCAACGAAGAGGGCTATTACTACTATGTCGGCGCTACGTTGGGTAACAACGGTCGTGTGTCCGTGATGCCCACGACCGGTCTGGCAATCACCAAGACGGTGGAGAACAGCACGGAGGATCTGGCGTTCACCTTTGTGATCACCGGTACGGCGGCGGATGCCAATCAATCCTATCCGGCACGCTATGTGGCGGCGGACGGTACGGCCGTTGCGACGACCGTCACCTTCGGTGCGGACAGCAAGGCGGTCGTGACCGTTAATAATGGGGAAGGCCTCTTCGTCAGCGGCATGACTGCGGGTCGCACTTATACCATTACTGAAAACGACGTGGTTGATTATATTGTCGGCTCTGTCAACGGTGACGCGACTCAAAAGTCGGCGACCATCACACTCGTGGAAGACGATATTATCAAAGCAGAGTTTGTCAACGTTCCGCGCGGTGAGGGAACCCTGACGGTTGCCAAGGTCGTCCACCACAATCTGGGTGAGGATTACGTCATTCCGTCTACCAAGACCTTTACGATGACCGTAACGCTAAACGGCGTCGGCACTGCCTCGACGGCCTTCGCTGCGAAGCTGTCCGATGCAGCGGGTGTTGTTACCGATACCATGGTGACGACCAATGCAAGCGGCGTATTCACCGTCAGCTTGAAGGCAGGTGAGCAGCTTGAGATCGACGGTCTGCCGATCGGCACGACGGCAACGGTCGTGGAAAACACGCCCGGCAGCGGTTTTACCGAAGCGTATTACGATAACGGCCAACCCGGCGACGGCGTTGTCACGGTCGACGGTATGAACAGCGTGATCGTTGTGAACACCTATACCCCCAACGTGGTGTATCCTGTCAATCTGGTGGTTGGCGGCACGAAACATTTCGTTAACGAAGACGGTACGGACGCGACCTGGGGCTCGGCACAGTTTACTGTGATCCTTCAGCGCCGCGAAGGTGACAGCTGGATGAACGTTGAGAGCATCGTTCTCGATTCTGCACACCCCTCCTTTACTTTCGATATGACAAACGAGGTGTTCGGAGCCCCCGGCGTGTATGCGTATCAGATCATCGAGGAACTGCCCGAGGAAGGCAGCCGTCTTCCCGGCGTGCTGTACGACCGCGAGATCCACACCTTCTCGGTAACGGTGACGGATACCGATATGGACGGTGCGCTGGAGATCACCCGCGTGCATTCCGAGCATGCAAACAAGGATTTCGGACTTGTGGGAGGTTCCTACAAGGTAGACGTTAGCTTTACCAATACGCAGTACAATACCACGCCCGCCGAGTCCACCATCGATGTGCAGAAGCTGATGACCAATGCATCGGGCAGTCCGATCGCGGTGCTTAACGGCTTTGAGTTTGGCCTGTATACCGACGCCAACTGTACGACCGAGGCGGTCGTCGGTAACGGTATCACGGCGATCCATAATGCACTTACCGATGTGATCGGTGAAGGCCGTATCAGCATCACCTTCGACGAGACGGGCACGTATATTTTCTACGTCAAGGAAAAGGCGGGCAGTATCCCGAACATGACCTACAGCGACAAGGTTGTTCGGGTGGCAGTGAAGGTCACTGCCGGCTTGAACGGTCGACTGACGGCTATCACTACGTATAACACGGTACTCAACACTGATGGCGAATTGGAGTTCACCAACGTGTACGAGCCCGACGAAGCGACGCTGGTCATCGACACCGTCAGCAAGGTGCTGAACGGCCGTGATATGACCGCTGGTGAATTCAGCTTTGCGATTATTCCTTACGGTGAAACCACCCCTGTTGCCACCGGAACAAACGCCGCAGCGAAGAACGGCGAGGCGGCAAAGGTGACCTTTGCGCCGGCACTGACCTTTGATAAGGTTGGTGAGTATTATTTCAACATTGCGGAGACCTCGACCGACGGCAACGGCGTTACCGTACAGAAGGCACCGTTCCGCATCGTCGTGACGGTGACCGATGTGAACGGCAAACTGACGGCGACCTACACGGTGGTGAACCACGCCGGTAACGATATGGTCTTCACCAACACCTATACCGCAACACCGGCAACCTATACAGTGCGCGGTAACAAGACGCTGGTTGGCAAGGCACTTATCAACGATGAGTTTACCTTCGTGCTGGCAGAAGCCGATGCAGCAGGTAAGCTTGTTTCGGGTGGTAAGACCTACACGACGACCAACTTCACGGATGGTCACTTCGTGTTCGAGACCCTGACCTTCGACAAGGCGGGCACCTACTACTATGTTGTGAGCGAGAAGCAGGAAAGCACGGGCTTGGGTATTGCTTATGATTCTACCACGTACGTGGTGGCGATCACCGTGACCGATGACGGTCTCGGTACGCTGACCGCAAGTGCGACAGTGGATGGCAGTACCACCAAGGCAATCGTCTTTACCAACACCTACGTGGCGAAGCCTGTCAGCTTGACGGTCGACGGCGGCAAGACGATGGTCGGTAAGATCCTCAACGGCGGCGACTATGAGTTCGAGCTGTACGCAGCGGATGCGACATGGACGACGGGCTCGTTGCTGGAGGCGGTTAAGAACGATATCAACGGTGACTTCCTCTTCACGAAGTTCGGTAAGCTCGATACCGCAACCAACACGTATGTCTTCGACAAGACCGGCGATTACTACTATGTGATCAAGGAAAAGAACGGCGGCAAGGATATTGACGGCGTCTTGTATGACAAGACCGAGTATCGCATTTTGGTCGAAGTGACCGATGATCTCAAGGGCTATCTGCATACCACCGTTCACTTCTATGATCAGAGCGGCATTCCGCAGTCGGGTGTCAGCTTCGAAAATGAATACCGCGTCACGTCCGGCAGCACGGTGACGCTGGAAGGCACGAAGGAAATCACCGGTCGCGAGATGACCGCGAATGACGTATTCACCTTCAACCTGTTTGAGGCGGATGCGAGCTTCACTGTCGGCAGCAAGCTGCAAGCGGTGAAGAACAGTGGCAAAAACTTCAAGTTTGAGATCGCCTACGAGGCGGATGACGTCGGCAAGACATTCTACTATGTCGTTAAGGAAGATAAAGCAGGCGAGACCGAAAACGGCCTGACCAACGCCACGACGACCTACAACGTGACGGTGACGGTCGTCGATGACGGCGACGGTACGATGACCGCAACGGCGAATATCGCTAACGGCCCGATCCGTTTTGTGAACACCTATAAGGCGACGGCGGCCACGCATACCGTGACGGCAAACAAGACGCTCACGGGCAAGACGCTGAAGGACGACGAGTTCACCTTCGTGATGGCAGAGTCCGACGCCGAGAGTAATCTCGTGGCGAACGGCAAGAGCTATGAAGCGAAGAATAAAGCGAACGGTACTATCACCTTCGAGACGCTGACCTTCGATGCGGTGGGCACTTACTACTACGTGGTAAGTGAAAAAGCGGGTGCGGCCAACGTCGGTATCACCTATGACGGCGCGACGTATCTGGTGGCTGTCACGGTGACCGATGACGGTCTGGGTACCTTGACCGCGACCGCGACGGTGGACGGCAGTGCCACAAAGACGATCGGTTTCGTCAACGCCTATGCGGCGACCTCCACCAACGTCACCATCCCCGGTGATAAGGTGCTGACGGGTAAGGTGCTCAACGGTGCCGACTACGAGTTCGAACTGTATGCTTCAGATGCGACCTGGGCGCAGGGCGTGTTGCTGGAGACGGTCGAGAACGATGTCAACGGCGACTTCACCTTCACCAAGATCGGCACGCTGGATACCGTAAACAATGTCTACGCCTTTACTGAGGCGGGCGACTACTACTACCTCATCAGCGAGAAGAACGGCGGCGAGGATATTGACGGCGTTCTCTACGATGCCACGGTGTATCGCGTACACGTCAAGATCACCGACGATCTTCTCGGTGCACTGCACAAGGAAGTTAAGTTCTACGATGTTACCGGTGCCGAAAAGACGGAGGTCAGCTTCCAAAACGAGTACCGCATCACCTCGGGAACGACGATCACGCTGGAAGGCACCAAGGTGATCGACGGCCGCGAGATGACGGCAGAGGACATCTTCCAGTTCAAGCTGTCGCAAGTTGATTCGCTCACGGCACATATCGCAATGACTTCTTCGACGCAGATAGTCCAAAACGACGGTGAAAACTTCAAGTTCGAGTTGACGTACGATGCCGACGATGCCGGCAAGACCTTCTATTACATCGTGACAGAAGTCGGTGCAGGCGAGACCGAAAACGGCTTGACCAATTCCACGACGTTCTATGAAGTTACCGTTGAGGTGAAGGATAACGGTGACGGTACGATCACCGCGACAGCAGATATCACGAATGGTCCGATTCGTTTTGTGAACACCTACGAGGCCGAAGAGGTCGGCGTGGAGATCACGGCGGACAAGGATTTGGTCGGCAAGGAATTGGAAGACGGCGAGTTTGCCTTCCTGCTGTACGAGACGGACGACACCTTCGCGATTGCCGACACCGCTGCGCCGATGACGGCGCTCAACGGCGCAGACGGCACGATCGTCTTTGACGAGCTGGTCTTCGACGAGGTGGGTACGTATTACTACCTCTTCAAGGAGGATGCCACCGTTGACGCCGAGGACGTCGCCTTCGATGAGAGCGTCTATCAGATCGTTGTGACTGTCACGGATGACGGTAAGGGCGCGTTGGTTGCGACCAAGGAGATCACCAAGGTCGGTGCTACCGGTACGGTGAATGAGATCGTGTTTACGAACGTCTTTACGCCGGAAATTCCGGAAGAGCCGGATACGCCCGATATTCCGCAGACGGGTGTCAGCAGCAACCTGCTCCTGATGATCGCGCTGATGTTTGTCAGCGGCGGCATCCTGGGTGCTACCGTGCGCGGTAAGAAAAAGCAGGCTGACAACTAATCGTTAAATCGCAAAAGAACCGCAGGACAAACGTCCTGCGGTTCTTTGCGTTACTCAACAAAGTTTTATACGTTAAAAATTTTATGAGTAGTAAGTTTTATAAGATCTTAAATTTTATACATAAAAAAGTGGGGTTACTTTCTGCGGTACGCGGTCAGGACGACCGCGTACCGCAGACGAGGCTGCGATCAAGCCTTGGAAGCCTTCAACTTGCGCAGCGTGAAGAAGACCGGAAAACCGCATACGGCGATCAAGCCGAGGATGGCACCGCCTGTGAAGCCAAAGATGGCCGCGCACAGATCGGCGACGCCGTAGACGGGGATGAAGGCGCGGCATACGCTGAAGCCTTTGGCTGCGAACAGCAGCGGCACCTTGAGCATTTTCAGCGGGCAGATCGTCAAAGCGGCAACAATACCGATCGCACACAGGATGATGCCCAGAGTCTCGAAGAAGGGGATCGAGCCGAGTGTAAAGCCGATGATCCAGCCGAGCGTGGCAACGGCAGGGAGGTAGTGACGGATCAGTGTGACGGTGTCGCTACCGGATTTGATGGCGGTGGTGTTGTTGACGGAGATGGTGTTGGTTGACATGATAGAATTCCTCTTTTCATTGTTGTTTTTGGTGCCTCTGTGTTTGGCTTCCGGTATAGAGGGGAACGCGAGGCGGAAGAAGGTTTTAAAATTTTTAATTTTTTTTGAAAAAACTTAAAAATTTTAAAAAATATTCTCCGCAGAACACTTGCTGCGGAGAATATTTTGCAAGAGAACTTCTAAAAAACTAAAGTTGTGATTGACACTCACAAGAATCTCTGATATAGTATAGACTATAGGCTGTGATTTATTATCACACTCAGAGGGGCGCGAAGTATGAAAAGAGTCGAGTGGGGAGAATGTTATGTGAGCAGCGACGGTGCGGAATGCCGACAGTACGGAATCTGTTTGCATTTATCGGACGGCAGTTTACTGAAGATGGATGACGTGGCGACCTTGCCGGAGGGGGTGGTTCACCTTGCCAAGCGACTGCAAGGTGAGCCGATGGATGCTGTACAATTACGGTATTTGATAGAGGACTACGTAACAACGGCGCACTTGATACCATAAAAATTGGGGAGAAAGCACTCGCTTTCTCCCCATTCCATTATGCTTTTCCGACCGAACCGAATAAGCGCATCTTATTCATAACCGCCTGCTTGATGTATTCCACCTTCAGGTTGCGGGCTTTGAGATAGTCCAGGCCTTGATCCAGCCCGTCCTGCATTGCACGGGTTCCGGCGAGGCACAGGTCGGTGAAGATGTTGACCTTGGCAATGCCTTCGCGAATGGTGTTGCGGAAGTCGTCATCTGAAAGACCGCTGCCGCCGTGGAGAACGAGCGGTGTGTCGATCGTGCGGCGGATCTCGGCAAGACGCTCCAGATTCAGTGAGGGTTTCGTTTTATAGACACCGTGAGCCGTGCCGATTGCTACTGCTAACGCGTCCACGCCGGTGGACGCGACGTACGCCTTGGCCTCGGCCGGGGTGGTGTAGAGGTCGGTGGACAGATCGTCCGGCGTATCGGCGTTGCCGACGTGACCGATCTCACCTTCTACGCTGGCGCCGAAGCTGTGCGCGATCTTGACGATCTCACGCGTGTCTGCCATATTCTGCGTCGGATCGCCGGCGGAGCCGTCGAACATTACCGAAGAGAAGCCCAGTTTCAAAGCTTCCATACAGCGATCAAAGGTCAGGCCGTGATCGTAGTGTACCACTACGGGAACGCTGGCACGTTTGGCGGCAGCAATCATAGACGGCCCGATAAGCGACAGTTCACCGTACGGCAACAGGATCTCTGCCGTACCGATGACGACGGGGGAGCGAAGCTCCTCGGCGGCGGCGATGACCGCCTCCAGCATATCGCTGTCGGTCGTGTTGAACAGGCCGACGCCGTAGTGTTCTTTTTGTGCATTTTTCAGCACGTCGTTTAATGTTACAAGCATACAGGCACCCGCTTCCATTCTCTGCAAATTTTTAAAATTTCTTCTTCGCTTTTCAGACCGCTGACAGCATCCGCACTGCTCAGCGACACCGCGGCAGCGGCGGAGGCAAATTCCAGGATCCTTTCGTCCGGCCAATCGCTGTGCAGACCGATGAGCGCGCCGGCACAGAACGCATCCCCTGCACCGGTCGTGCCTTTGATATAATCGCTTGGCAGTTCGTACGAGCCGACGATCGAAAGCCCCTTGTCCGACAGGCACAGAGCGCGATCCGATTTGTGGATGATGACCTTCTCCTTGACGCCAAGCTTGCGCAATCGCTCCGCGATCTTCGGCAGATTGCGATCGCTGGGGGTCATATCCGCCAGATGTCCTGCCTCGATCTCGTTGACGATGAGATAGTCGGTAAACTGCAGGCAAGGTAGGATCAAGGAATAGCGATTCGAGTTTTCACTGACCAGATCGATGGCAGTTTTTATACCGCGCTGCTGCGCTTCACGCAAGATCTGAACGCCGTCGCCGTTATCCACCTTCTGCAGCAACAGAAAATAGCCGAGCAGCAGGATCTTGGAGTTGATGTCGTCAAACGGAACGTTTTCGTGTCCGAACGAGGCGCAGGCACCGGCATAGGTGAAGAAGGTGCGCTGGCCGCCGATCACGCTCATTACATTGGTGAAGCTGGTGCGCTCCTCCGGCGATTTGGCAATGCCGGAGCAGTTGATACCGGCTTGCTTCAGCGTTTTAACGAGAAACTCACCGTTGCTGTCGCAGCCGACCTTGCTGATCGCGCGGACCGGCAGATCGGGTCGGATGGTCTTCAGATCCATAGTGACATTCGGTACGCAGCCGCCGACAGATCGTTCGACACCGCGGATCTGTGTCAGTTCGCCGCAATTTGGGTAGGCGGCGATATCGCAGATGGTATCGACCAGAGCGGTACCGGCTACGGAAATGCCGTTACGTCTTACCCAGCTCATTAGTTACACTCCGCCTCCAGCGGGCCCGCCAGCTCTTTCAGGAAGAACAGCTTGCCGGCCAAGGTGGGGATGTAGGTGGAGGTGATCCACGGGGTCTTTTCGTGGCGCAGCGTCATCCACAGTGACAGACCCTGCCACTGCATACCTCTGCCAAGTGTGCCGTCCGCACCGCCGATGGCGTAGTCCGCTTTCAGAAACACGCCGGGGCCGATGGTGTTGGCGCGACAGGGAACGAGGGGCGTGCGGGATTTGAAGCTGGTCAGAGCATTCTGCTCCACCGTCAGCGGATGGATTTTCGCCGCGATGCGGTAGGGCTGCTTTTCCCATTCCTCGGCGGTGAACTCCGCGGCAAAGGTGGGCTCCCAGAACGCGATGTGGCACATTCTGCCGATGCCGTATACCAACACCAGCTTGGCACCCTCGGCCTTCAGCGCGTCGATCTTTTCGGGGTAGGTGGGCAGGTTGTCCTTGGTGGCGAAGTTGCGCTGGTTGGCGGGAACGGTCAGTTCGCCCAATGGGTTGAACAACGCCTGCTCCATCGCATACTGGAACGCACCCGGGTTGTCAGACGCCAGCGTGTTGCCCTCGCTGTCTGCCCACTCGTCCATGTTAAAGGTATATACGTGCTCGCAGGAAACGCCCCACGCGCGAATGAAGTACACGACCCATTTGTACATACCCATCGGGCCGACGGGCAGGATGAATGCGATCTTCTCGCCGCGATCCTTCGCCTGCTTGATCTGCAGGGCGATCTCGTGACCCATAAAGGTTTCAAAATCTGTTAAGCTTTCACACTTGATGGGGGTAAAGTCCTTGTTCCAATGTGCCTGATGCTCGGTGATGCTGTCGGGCGTGCCGATACAGGCATCGATCTTCTCAAAATCCCATCCCGCAGGGTAGAAGCCTTCGAGGGCGGAGCCTTTGACGGTTGAATTGAAATCCATGGTGTACCTCTCCTTTATGTTTTTTGTATTTTACGGCAGCAGCCGTTTGGTCGTACCCTTAAGATATACCTGACACTGACGGAAGCCCTCAGCGTAGTCGGCGCCGCACTGGAAGCCGCGGTAACGGCAGCAGGTGCGGACCATATCGGGAAAGTCGATATGGTCGTGGTCACGCATCCACACGATCTGGGATTCGTGGCAGTTGAGCATTTCGAGCTTTTTGTCGATGTGATCCGATACGTCTACGTACTCGGTGGGGTTGAAGTTCACACCGGCAAGGGTGTCCATATAATATACCGGTACCATACGCGCGCGTCCGTTCACCGCGGTTTGATAGTGCGGCAGGGTGGCGGTGAAGCAGGCATCAAACACCAGACGCGACACAGCGGTGTGATCCGGCATATAATCGTCGGGATCGTGGGTGATGATGAAATCCGGGTCTACCTTGCGGATGATGTCCACGACCTTGTCGCGCGCTTCCTTGTTGTTGTCGTAGATCTCCAGATCATCAAAGCCTCCGTACATCCACTCAAAGCCGGCAAGGGCGCAACTCTTTTGTGCTTCCTTGGCACGCATCGCGGTGAGCTCGTCCGGCATAATGATCTCATGTCCCTGATTGCCGCTGGACAGATGGCAAACGACCACGCGGTCACCGCGCTCCTTGCACTTCAGCAGGGTGCCGGCACACGCGATCTCCATATCGTCCGGATGGCAGGAAATAGCCAATACTGTGTACATAGTTGATACCTCCTGTTATTTTCCATCTCCTATTATAACAAATTTTTCTTGCAATGGAGTGCAAAATCAGGTATGATATTGATAAAATAAGACAAAGGGGTGCCGATATGGAAGATAATTATGTTAAAATGAGCTTCGAGTCTGTGTTTAATATCGAAAAGATCATCACTATCTTCTATATGGAGTTCTCCAAGAATTTTTATTACGAAGGTGAGCGGCACGATTTTTGGGAAATGGTGTACATCGACAAGGG
This sequence comes from Clostridia bacterium, assembly GCA_017936615.1. GTDB lineage: Bacteria > Bacillota > Clostridia > Oscillospirales > Acutalibacteraceae > RGIG3009. Next base: position 68,988 of record JAGBFF010000029.1, read on the forward strand.
CGAAATGATCTGCACTGCCGATACCAAGCGCTTTATCCTGAAAAGCGGCGAGATGACCTTCCATAAGCCAAATGAGTTTCATAACCTTTCGGGAGATAACAGTGTATCGCCCAACGTCAGCATCCTGACGTTCGAGTGCAAAAGCCGTGCGATGAAGCATTTTGAGGGCAAGATCTTTCGGCTGAACGCCGAGGAAAAGAACCTGTTGTCGATGTTGTTTGAGGAAGGATTGTCCTGCTTCCGTATGGCAGATTCCTCCAACCCGCTGCTGCAGCGGCTGGAAAAGGCGGACAATGCCCCGTTCGGCAGCAGCCAGATGACGAAAAATCTGCTGGAGATCTTTTTGATCAAGTTGCAGCGCAACACCAACACATTGACCAAGGCGATGCGTCAGTTGGATGTGATCGACGGTGTGGATACGCCGCATACTGTTAAGGAGATCCTGGATTACCTGAAAGCACATGTGTACGGCCGCGTGACGATACAGGAGGTTGCGGAGGCACTGGGCAAGAGCGAAAGCTCGGTCAAGCAGCAGTTCGCGCGATACCGCGACAGCGGTATCATTCACCATTACAACTATCTCAAGGTCAAAGAGGCGAAACGCTTGATCCGCGAGGGACGGTACAATATGACGCAGATCGCTGACCTGTTGCAATTTGACAGTCCGCAGTATTTCTCCAAGTGCTTCCGATCCTTCACCAACATGACCCCGACGGAGTATAAACGATCGATCGTGGTATAAAGAGAGAACCCGAAGTTTCAATTCGGGTGCCGTTTATTTTTCGGTTTGCTGGCGGCGCTGCATACGCCTCCAGTTGATAAAGCCGTATATGTCGTTGACCAAGAACATAACGAAGCAAATCACAACGGACAGGTACGTCGCATCGGTAACGGTTGCGAGGATCCACAGCACGATCAGCACGATGTCGTTGGCGGCGTACGCCAGAGCGAAATACGGGCTGCGGCGGAAGGTGAGATAGACGGCGATGAAGCTGGTGGTTACAGACAGCGTGCTTGGCAGCATGTTGACGGTATGAAAGGCATCGAGAATGACGTAAAAAACGGCGGTTACCAACAAGGTGAGCAGCGACATCAAGCCGATCTCTGCGGCGGACAGTCGATTGACGGTTACCTCCGCACGGTTGCCTTTGTACGGATGTCGCAGCCACGAGGCGAGCGCAAACAGTGCCATGGGAGCGGTCATACCGAGGTAGGTGATCATTTCACCGTAGTAGGCAAAGGAAAACGAGATGATACCGTACAAAACGCTGAATACGATCATTAGCAGCTGTCCGAAGGGGTTGCCCTTGGCGTTAAAGATCAGTGAGGTCGCCCCGATCAGAGAGGCGATAAAGGGTAAGTAGTTGACACGGTCAAACAACACGAAGGAAACCGTAATCATCAAGAGAGAGGAGCCCCATAGCAGAAGCTCGCCGTTTGAAAAATACCGTTGTTTCATAATTACCTCCAAAAAAAGCATTCGTCGGCACATCTTCAAAGACCTAACGATGTGCAAACGAATGCTTTTGCATTTCACTACCCGGTGGCAGTCGTGTTATTTGCGATTAAACAGGTAAAACGGATGTTCACGCTTGTCGATGGATTCCTTCAGGAGCGTGTCGAGCGGGCAGTAGATAAAGTGGCCGTTGACACGAACCTTGCCGGCACGACCCTCCATATCAAACTTGCTTTCGTCTCCGCCGGGATCCATGAGGCAGAACTCGCCGTCAGCATAGGACACTGCCACAATATAGTGACCGCTGCGTGTGAACAGACCGATCTCACCATCGGTATCACCGCCGACGTTGACCACTGCCTCGCCGCCGCGTTGCAAGCAGGCAATCAGCTTTTCGGGGTCGCGCGTTTTTTCAAACGTCAGCCCGAAGCGCTCCGCCACAGCGGGGCCTAGGATGTGAATATCGGTGCCGACGTTTTGGTTGGCGCCGCTGTCGTATGACATCTGAATACAGTCTTCCAGCGACAACGTTTCCGTGGTGATGTGCTCCACCACCATACACGTGCTGCAGATGCCGCAACCGGACGAAGCAATGCTGGCTCGCTCCAGCGGACGGGGCCCGTTTTTCGTGTCGTGGTCATACCGCAGCTGCGGATACAAACGCTGGTTGATGTATAACATACTTATTCCTCGGGGCGTTCCCAGTTGTGCCAGACGTTCTGCACGTCGTCGTTGTCCTCCAGCGCGTCGAGCAGTTTTTCCATCTTGACGGCAGCATCCTCGTCGGGAATGGTGGCGTAGACGTCGGGCACCATTTCTACCTCGGCGGACACGAAGGTGTAACCCTTGGCCTCGAGGTCATCGCGCACGGCGGAGAAATCGTCCGGCTCGGTGGTGATCTCAAACACGTCTTCATCGGCGGCGAAGTCGGCGGCGCCGGCTTCCAGTGCATCCTCCATCACCTTGTCCTCGTCCAGGCCCTCGGCCTCGATGACGAGCACGCCCTTTTGGTTAAACATGAAGCTGACACAGCCGCTCTGACCGAGGTTGCCGCCGAACTTATCAAAGTAATGGCGCACGTCGGCCGCGGTGCGGTTGCGGTTGTCGGTCAGTGTTTCCACGATGACAGCGATGCCGCAGGGGCCGTAGCCCTCGTACTGCAGAGCCTCGTAATTGTCAGCGTTGCCTTCGCCTGCCGCCTTCTTGATGATGCGTTCAATGTTATCGTTGGGCACGTTGTTGGCCTTGGCCTTGGCGATCGCATCCTTCAGCTTGGAGTTGGAGGCGGGATCGGCACTGCCGCCCTCTTTGACTGCCACGGCGATCTCACGGCCCATTTTGGTGAAGATTTTTGCTTTCTGACCGTCGGTCTTTTCCTTTTTGCGCTTAATATTGTTCCACTTGGAATGTCCGGACATGGATATGACTTCCCTTCCTTAAAGTACATGCACCAGTATAGCATAAATCTTTTTACAGTGCAAGGCTTATTTAGCGTGTTCTTTCTCTTGACTTTCTGCTGAAATGCGGTACAATAAATACTGAGGAAAAACGGACGTTTTTCAGTTTGAATCTGTAAAAAAGGGTGAAACGTATGCATGAAGTATTGAAAAAGATTGAAGCCATTGGTATCGTGCCGGTTGTGAAGATCGACCGTGCGGAGGATGCGGTGCCGCTGGCACGTGCGCTCATTAACGGCGGTCTGCCGTGCGCGGAGGTCACCTTCCGCACCGATGCGGCGGCTGCCGCGATCAAGGCGATGACCGAAGCCTTCCCTGATATGCTCGTTGGCGCCGGTACGGTGCTGACCCCGGCGCAGGCGGATGAGGCGGTCGCCGCAGGTGCCAAGTTTATTGTCAGCCCCGGCTTGAACCCCGAGGTCGTTCGTCACTGTGTGGAGAAGGGCTATCCCATCACTCCCGGCGTCTGTACGCCCGGCGAGGTCGAGGTGGCGCTGTCCTTCGGTCTGGAAGTCGTCAAATTCTTCCCGGCAGAGGCGGCAGGCGGTCTGCCGATGATCAAAGCGATGTCCGCACCGTACGGTAAGCTGAAGTTTATGCCGACCGGCGGTATCAGCGCGAAGAATCTCAATGAGTATCTGTCCTTCTCGAAGATCCTGGCTTGCGGTGGCAGCTGGATGGTGACGGCAGACCTCATTAACGACGGTAAGTTTGACGAGATCGAGCGCTTGACCCGTGAAGCGGTCACCACGATGCTCGGCTTCGAGCTGGCGCACATCGGCATCAACGCTGCCGATGCGGCCGAAGCCAACGGCATCGCCAATGCGTTCAGCACCCTGTTTGATATGACGAAGAAAGAGGGTAACAGCTCCACCTTCGTCAACAACATCATTGAAGTGATGAAGACCCCCGGTTACGGCGAAAAGGGTCACATTGCAATCCGCACCAAGTTTATCGACCGTGCCGTGCGCTATCTCGAGTCCAAAGGTGTGAAGATGAATCCCCAATCCGCCAAGACCGATGCGAAGGGCGCACTGAAGGCCATTTATCTGCAGGATGAAATCGGCGGTTTCGCTGTGCATCTGGTGCAGGCATAACATAAGGAGGAATATATCATGGCAAAAATTGTAACCTTTGGCGAGCTGATGCTTCGTCTGGCCCCCAACGGCTATTATCGTTTCTTCCAGAACGACCAGATGCAGGCGACCTTCGGCGGTGGTGAGGCCAACGTGGCCGTGTCGCTTGCCAACTACGGTATGGACAGCGTGTACGTGACCAAGCTGCCGAAGCATGCGATCGGTCAGGCGGCGGTCAACTCGCTGCGTACGTTTGGTGTAGACACCTCCAAGATCGTCCGTGGTGGCGAGCGCGTGGGTATCTATTATCTGGAAAAAGGCGCTTCGCAGCGCGGCTCGGTCTGCATCTATGACCGTGCGTATTCTGCTATTCAGATGGCGACTCCCGAGGATTTCGATTGGGATGCTATTTTTGAAGGCGCAGATTGGTTCCACTTTACCGGTATCACTCCCGCGCTGGGCGCAAATCTCGTCGAGATCTGCCGTCAGGCGTGTAAGGCGGCAAAAGCCCGTGGCGTGAAGATCTCCTGCGACCTGAACTACCGTGGCAAGCTGTGGACTCGTGACGAGGCACGTGCGGCGATGACCGATCTGTGCCAGTACGTCGATGTTTGCATCTCCAACGAGGAGGATGCCAAGGATGTGTTCGGTATTGAGGCTGAAGGCACCGATATCTACGGCGGCAAGCTCAACCACGAGGGCTATAAGTCGGTGGCGAAGCAGCTCGCCGACAAGTTTGGCTTTGAGAAGGTCGCGATCACGCTGCGTTCTTCCATCTCTGCCAGCGACAACGACTGGGCGGGTATGCTGTACGATGGCGAGAACTACTGCTTTTCCAAGTCGTATCACCTGCATATCGTTGACCGTGTCGGCGGCGGCGACTCCTTTGGTGGCGGCTTGATCTACGCACTGCTGAGCGGCAAGTCCACGCAGGAGGCTATTGAGTTTGCGGTGGCGGCCTCCGCACTGAAACACTCCATTGAGGGCGACTACAACCGCGTCGGCGTTGCCGAGGTGGAGAAGCTCGCCGGCGGCGACGGCTCCGGCCGTGTGCAGCGCTGATCTGTAAGTAATACAAAAAACACCGCGCGGAAATTCCGCGCGGTGTTTTTTGTAAAAAAAGATTTCCGGTTGCAATTTTCTGTATTTTAATATATAGTAGTAGAGAACTTATATGACACAGGAGAGTGAATACTTTGAAAACATCGTTTTTACGCCGTGCGGTATGCGCGGTCGTTAGTGTGCTGCTGATCGTTACCTTGGCGGCGGGTTGTGACAAGGAGTCGGCGATTGAGGGCGGTCTGGATTCCGAGGCGACTTACTATGCCGATATTGTGATCAAGGATTACGGTACGATCACGGTGGAGCTTTACCAGAATATGGCGCCCATCACGGTGGAGAATTTCATCAATCTTGCTGAAAGCGGATTTTATGACGGTCTGACCTTCCATCGTATTATGAAGGGCTTTATGATTCAGGGCGGCGATCCGGGCGGAGACGGGATCAGCGATGACAATCAGGAGACCATCGTTGGCGAGTTTGAAAGCAACGGCTATGACAACCCGTTGTCTCACAAGCGCGGCGTGATCTCGATGGCGCGTACGGGCGATCCCAACAGCGCCAGCTCGCAGTTCTTCATTATGCACAAGGATAGCCCGCACCTGGACGGTGACTATGCGGCGTTCGGCGAGGTGACTGAGGGTATTGAAGTGGTGGATGCCGTGTGTGAATCGGCTCAACCGGTGGATGGTAACGGCAAAATTCTGGCAAGTCAGCAGCCGGTCATCGAAACCATTACCATTCGCAAGAAATAAGTGAAAGCGGTGTCGGAAGGTATTCTCCGATACCGCTTTTTGTTATTTGCTCGACAAAGACTTGCAAGTGTGGACGAACTGTGCTACAATATTTGTATCTATGCAGTGAAATACCGACGCTCGATCAATGTGAAGTAAGGAGATAGGGTATGAAATGTACTGATAAGTTTTTTGAAATCTACAAGCGTGAACCGGACGGAGTTTCGTTTTGCCCGTATCGCATTTGTCCGCTTGGTGCCCATAGTGATCACCAGTTTGGTAAGATCACCGGCTTGGCTATCGACAAAGGCATCCACATTGCCTACGCTCGCAAGCGGAGTGGCATCGTGGAGCTGACGTCGTTGCAGTTTGATAAGCGTGCGCAGTGGCATGTGCAGTCGGTTGCCGCAGAAAAAGAGAACGATTGGGCAGACTATCTGCGCGGCGCGACGGTGGCTCTCAGCGAGCGGTACACCTTGACGTACGGCCTGTGCGGCGTGATCGAAGGCAGTCTGCCGATCGGTGGTCTGTCCTCCTCAGCAGCAGTCATTTTGGCATTTTTGTCGGCATTATGCAAGGTCAATGAGATCGAACTCACCCCTCACGAAATGATCATGACGGCGTTGTCCGCAGAAAACAACTATGTCGGCGTGGCGTGCGGCAAGCTGGATCAGTCGTGCGAGGTATATTCCAAAAAGGATCATCTGCTGTATCTGGATACGCAGGATGATACGTATGAGCTGATCCCGACACATCCGCGGATGAAGCCGTACCGCATTGCGATCTTCTTCTCGGGTGTGGAGCGTACACTGGCGGGAAGCAAATTCAATATGCGTGTCGATGAGTGCCGCGCTGCGGCGTATTCGCTGATGGCATACAGCGGCATCGAGTACGGCAAGTTCCCCGAGGCGGCACTGCGCAAGGTGCCCGTTGAGGTATATCACCGGTACAAAGACAGGCTCCCCGAAAATTTTGCCAAGCGCGCGGAGCATTATTATTCGGAATACGACCGCGTGCAGCGCGGCGCGGAAGCATGGCGGCGCGGCGATCTTGAGGAATATGGCCGCTTATCGTTTGAAAGCGGACGTTCTTCAATCGAAAACTGGGAGACTGGTTCGGATGAGCTGAAAACGCTCTACGAGATCATGACGCGCACCGACGGTATTTACGGCGGCCGCTTCTCCGGCGCCGGCTTCAAAGGGTGCTGCATGGCGCTGATCGACCCCTCGTTTGAAGAGACGATCACCGCAACGGTGACGAATGAGTACCTGAAGGTATTCCCTGAACTGAAAGGTAAGTTTTCGGTGCATATTTGTGAAAGTGCGGATGGTATTGGCTTATGAAGTGTTTGATTTTGGCGGCCGGTTATGCGACGCGGCTGTATCCGTTAACGGAAAATTTCCCGAAACCGTTGCTTAAAGTGCAGGACAAACCGATCCTGGACTGGCTGATCGACGATATCGACACGCTCGGCGCGGTGGATGAGTACGTTGTGATCTCCAATCATAAGTTTGCGCATCACTTCGACGAGTGGGCGAAAACCAAAACACAGAAGATCACGGTGGTGGACGACGGCACCTCGACGAACGAAACACGCCTCGGCGCGGTGAAGGATATTCAGTTCACCATTGAAAAGCTGCAGTTGGACGACGATATGCTGGTCATCGCCGGTGATAATCTGCTGGACTTCAGCCTGACGGCGTTTATTGCCTATGCACAGCGCAAGCAGGCGTCCTGTATTATGCGCTACTATGAGCCGTCCGAGCAGAAGCTGCTCAAATGCGGCGTGGTCACGGTGGATGAGGATGACCGCATCACCGAGATGACTGAAAAATCTCCCACTCCCGCCACACATTGGTGCTGCCCGCCGTTTTATTTTTACACACGCGAGGACGCCAAGCTGGTGGAAGCGGGTATTGCTGCCGGCTGCGGCACCGATGCACCGGGTAGCTATATTGCCTGGTTGTGCAAGCAGACGGCGGTGTATGCGATGGAAATGCCGGGTTCGCGGTATGATATCGGTAATTTGGAAAGCTACGAGACGGTGCAAAAGACTTATACCGGAATTCGCTGACAACGGTTGGCAGAAAGGGGCGAGGCAACATGGCTATGCAAAATGAGCAGCTGTTCTTGGCGTTGCTTCGCTCGGAGTTGATGGGAACGCCCCTCCTTCAGACGGCGTGCGACGCGCTGACTGTCGATGTGCTGCCACTGCTATACGCGTTGGCACAGCGGCACGATCTGGCGCATCTCATAACGGGTGCGCTGGAAAAAGCGGGATGGCTGGGCAATGACGAGGTCTCCCAAAAATTCAAGAAGGTACGCTATGCGGCGGTGTATCGCTACGAGCAGATTCGGTATGAGCTGGAGACGCTTTGCCGAGAATTCGGCGACGCTGGCATATCGTATATGCCGCTGAAAGGTGCGGTGCTTCGGGATTGGTATCCCGAACCGTGGATGCGCACGAGCTGTGATATTGACGTTTTGGTAAAACCGGAGGACTTGGAGCAGGCGACGCGGGTGCTGACCGAACGGTTGGGGTATCAAAAGCATATTGAAGGCACACACGACGTGGCGTTTTTTGCACCCGGCGGATTGCACGTCGAATTGCACTATGATACGGTTGAGGAAAACCGTGCTGTGCGTGCCGGAGATGTCCTGTGCGATGTATGGAAATCTTCGTCGACCGCGGATGGAACGTGTTACCGCATGAGCGATGCTATGTTTTATTTTTATCATATCGCTCACATGGCAAAGCACGTGGAGGTCGGCGGCTGCGGTGTGCGGACGTTTATGGATCTGTGGGTACTGAATCACCGTGTGACGGCTGATACGGGTGCGCGTCGTCGGTTGTTGGAGCAAGGCGGACTTGTTCCGTTTGCCGAAGCAGCGGAGCGTCTTTCGGAATATTGGTTTTCCGACGGCGAGGCGGACGAGTTGTGCTTACTTCTGGAAAAATTTATTTTGTACGGCGGTGTCTATGGCAACGTCGACACACTCACGGCGGTGCAGCAAAACCGTAAAGGCGGCCGGTTCCGTTATTTATTCGGGTTGGTGTTTCCGCGATACCGTCATTTGAAATATCAATATCCGGTGTTGCAGCAGCAACCGTGGTTGTACCCCTTTTGCTTGCTTCATCGCTTGGGCAGAAAAGTGTTTGGCAAGGACAGAAAGCGTGCCGCCAAGAAGTTCAAGCGCGTAAACGCCGTGGATGCGGCGCAGCGCGATGCGGCTGCGGCATTGTTGCACGGCTTGGGTCTCACCGAAAAGGAAACATAATTATCAAGGAGTGTATACACAATGAAGCGTGATAAGAAAATGAAGGACGCGTCGTTTGACTCGCCGTCCATTCTGGATACCAATAGCGCCCGGCTGACAACGGATTTTGCAGAAGAAGAACTTAAGGATAAGGCTGCATCCCGAAAGCAGACGATCATCAGTGTCGTTATTGTGCTGTGTGTCCTCGTTGCGCTGGCCTTGGTGTTTGTGCTCGGAGGTATTGTATCGAACTATCAGTATGAAAAGAAGCAAAAAGAGGAAGCGGAAGCGTCACGCCTGGCAGCGCTGAAGGATCCGCGCGAGGATACGATTTACATTACCGGTGATGAGCCGGAACTGTTGGCGCATCGCGTGACTTGGAATGCGGTCAGTGCGTATTACAGCAACGAAAACGGTATGTATATCACGATGAACTTTGCTAACGGCCACGCTACGGCGGTTCCCGTGACTGAGATCAGCGTGTGGCTCAAGCGAGGCGATGAGCTGGTGGCTTCCGGCAGAGTGCGAAACATCGTGGATCTGATCATTCCGGCGAGCGGCGACGTGGACTATACCTTCTACCTGGATCCCAGTTTGGTCAAAATTACCGACCTGAAAGAAAATATCGATCTTGTGTGGGAACTTGAAGTCACCACGGATGTGGACGAGGAGTCGCAGGCGCTTGCAAAAGAAAAACGGGAAGACACCGTGACGATCGTCGGTGAAAAGCCGCAGATCGTCACCGATGAAGTGACGTATGCGGTGACCGAGGCCTATTATACCAAGGAGAACGGTATGTGCGTGACGGTGGTGTTTACCAACGGCAAAGAAACGGCGATCAGCATGAAAGAGGTCGCGGTAAAGCTGTACAGCATCGTTCCGGATCAGGAGGGAAAACTTCTGGTGGCTTCGAGTGAGCTTTCGCTCACACAGGCGACGACGATCCCCGCCGGCGGCACCGTGACTTATACGCACTACGTTGATCCGGATGACGTGGAGATCACCGCTTTGGCGGAAGAGGATCAGTTGGAATGGGTAATTGCGTACACAGCGGAGTGATGTTGTTATGGAAAAAGCACGTCACACCAAGCAAAAGCAGCTGCTCCTGGATATTTTGAACGCGTACGCGCCGCTGACGGCGATGCAGCTTTATACGAAAGCAGCCGAGCAGTGTCCTACGATTGCCAAGTCTACGGTGTACCGCAATTTGGAAACCATGGTGCAGCGCGGTGAGCTCTGCCGCGGCTTTTTGGAAAACGGTGAAAGCTTCTTTAGCTTGGCGGGATCAGAGCACCATCACTATATGATCTGTCGGGATTGTAATCGTATGCAGGATCTGCCGGCGTGTCCGATGGAGACGTTGGGCAAGATGACTGCCGGGTCGGATTTCGTGGCAATGGATCACGTAGTGCAGATATACGGATACTGCGGCGAGTGTGCCGTCAAGCATAACATATAGGCAAAAACAACAGCTTTTGCGCGAGCAAAAGCTGTTTTTCTGTATGTTTGGTAGGTTTCGAAAAAAATTCGAAAAAACCGTCAAAAAAGTGTTGACAAGTGGGGTTTGGAGTGGTATGATAGCAAAGCTGTCTCGGAGCGGGACAGTGAGGGACCTTGAAAATTAAACAATGCAAAGAACGAAATTAACTACCCGTTAATTTACACGGAAGAAGAAATCCGGGCGATCGA
>JAGBFF010000030.1 GCA_017936615.1 Clostridia bacterium
CCCACAAGCACGGCGATATCATGAGCCACTATACCAACGACATCGATACGCTGCGACAGCTGGTGTCGCAATCTCTGCCGAGTTTGCTGCAGTCCTCTATCATTGTTATCACCGTACTCTCCATTATGCTGTATTACAGCGTGTGGATGACGCTGGTGGTGCTGTGCGGTGTGGTGGCGATGTTCTTTGTGTCGGGTAAGATCGGCGGCGGTTCGGCAAAGTTCTTTATCCGACAGCAGCAGGCGGTAGGTAAGACCGAAGGCTTTGTGCAGGAGATGATGAACGGCCAAAAGGTCGTCAAGGTGTTTTCGCACGAAGAAGCGGTCGGCAAGGATTTTGATGCGTTGAATGAGGAACTGTTTGAGGACAGCTATCGCGCACACGCCTACGCCAACTCGCTTGGGCCCATCGTTATGAATATCGGCAATATTTTGTACGTGCTGATCGCTTTGATCGGTGGTGTTTTTATCGCAGTCGGTGCGAGAAACGTCGGGTTTTCCGGTTTACCGTTTTCGGTGGCGCTGGTGGTGCCGTTTCTGAATATGACCAAGCAGTTCACCGGTAACATCAACCAATTCTCACAGCAGATCAATTCGGTGGCAATGGCGCTGGCAGGCGCGGGGCGTGTGTTCGGTTTGATGGATCAACAGCCCGAAGCGGATGACGGATATGTCACCCTGGTCAACGCCGAGATCGCGGAGGATGGTACGATCACCGAAACGGATCGTCGCACCGGCAAATGGGCGTGGAAGCATCCGCACACCGACGGCACACTGACCTATACGTTGTTACGTGGTGATGTGACGCTGAATAACGTGGATTTCGGCTACGAGGAAGGTAAGCCGGTGCTTCACGACGTGTCGGTGTACGCCGAACCCGGTCAAAAGGTGGCGTTCGTGGGTGCTACCGGTGCCGGCAAGACCACTATCACCAATCTGATCAACCGTTTTTACGATATCGCGGACGGCAAGATCCGGTATGACGGTATCAACATCAATAAGATCCGCAAGTCGGATCTGCGCCGGTCACTCGGCATCGTGCTGCAGGATACCAACCTGTTTACCGGCAGTGTGATGGATAACATTCGTTACGGACGCTTGGATGCGACCGACGAGGAATGCCGTGAGGCGGCGCGCCTGGTGGGCACGGACGATTTTATCACCCGCTTGCCGCAGGGGTATGATACCGATCTATCGAACAACGGCGCGAACCTGTCACAGGGTCAGCGTCAGCTGATCGCAATCGCCCGTGCGGCGGTTGCAGATCCGCCGGTTATGATCCTGGACGAGGCGACATCTTCCATCGACACGCGTACCGAGGCGATCGTGTCCCGCGGCATGGATAAATTGATGGAGGGGCGTACGGTGTTTGTAATTGCGCACCGTCTGTCCACCGTCAAGAATTCGGACGTCATTATGGTGCTGGAAAAGGGTCGCATTATCGAGCGCGGCAGTCACGAAAAGCTGATTGCGGAGCGTGGAACCTATTATCAGCTCTACACCGGTGCATTTGAACTGGAATAAGGGAAAGCCGCTTTGGCATCCGCCTTTGCGGCTTTCTTTTTTTGACTTCCTCTTGCAACCGTTTCGACAATGTGTTACAATACCGTTGTCATGAAAGTGAGGCGCTGTTATGCAGACTCGTTCTACGGTGTGCCGTTGGGCTATGTGGATCCTGTATCCGATCGTGTTGTTTTTTCAGTTCAGCGCGATCTACGGGACCTTCACGGGTACGGCCGCCAACTCTATGGAGATCCGTCCCACGGTCAATTTGATGATGGTGCTTACCATTGTGTTTTTTGCGACGGTGACGGCGTTCCTTATCCTGCCGTTGTTGTACAAAGGCAAACGGACGGCGTATTTGTGCGGGTTAGTGACCTTGATTGCCGCCGCAGCGATGACGGTATTGTTTGTGCCGATCGCGCTGAAACTGTACGATTATTTTGGCGGCACGTATATGACCTCCGGCGGTGAGGCAGGGCTGAGCTTGTGGGATGTTATCTACCGCCACATGTCGCCACTGCTGTTCCCGCTGCTGATGATCCCGTTGTTTTTGGATCTGCGTGAGCTGGAAAACGAGCGAAAGTACGCCGAGGAAAAGGAAGCGATTCCCAGTATCTTGGGCGGGCTCAGCGATTTCCGTCTGTCCAAGCTGCCGGATGAGGGGAATCGTCCGATCCGTGAAAAACGGTCGGTGCGTCAGCGCCGTTTGAAGGAAGAGAAAAAAGGAAAAAAGTAAACCCAAAGCCGCCTGCGGGCGGCTTTTTTCGGAGGGAAAACCATGCTGCCTCAACGATTTGAAGAACGAATGCGACTGCTGTTGGGTGCGCGCTATGAGGAACTGGCGACGTGGGCGGAGAAGCCGCTTACGACGCGCGGCCTGCGTGCCAATACGCTGAAATGCACGGCAGAGCGGCTGAATGCCTGCATCGGGCTGTCGCTTACCTCCGTGCCGTTTGCGGAGAGCGGGTTTGTGACGGCTGCTGAGTTCCGCGCCGGCAGTGATCCGCTGCACCACGCCGGTGCGTATTATATGCAGGAGCCATCCGCGATGTCGGCGGTCACGCTGCTGGCACCGCAGCCGGGGGAGCGGGTACTGGATCTGTGTGCCGCTCCCGGCGGAAAATCCACGCAGATCGCCGCCGCCTTGCGAGGGACGGGGCTGTTGTGGGCGAACGAATACGTGCCGAACCGTGCACGGGTACTGGCACAGAATATCGAGCGGTGCGGTGTGCGCAATGTTGCCGTCTCCTGCGGGGATACGGTGCGGTTGGCGGAAGCGCTGCCGCTGTGGTTTGATGCTGTGCTGGCGGACGTTCCTTGTTCGGGCGAGGGTATGTTTCGCAAAGAGCCGGAGGCACTCTCCGGTTGGAGCGAGGAAAACATCCGCTTGTGCGCCGAGCGCAGTAAAGAAATTTTGGATAACGCGGCGCGATGCGTACGCCCCGGAGGCAGGCTGGTGATCTCGACCTGCACGTTTGCCCCCGAGGAAAACGAATGGACGGTCGTGCGGTTTTTGAACGATCATCCGGAGTTTACACTGGAGACGGCAGAATTGCCGTTCGGTGAACCCGGGTTTGACGCGGAAGACGTTGCACCGTTCGGTGAGG
>JAGBFF010000031.1 GCA_017936615.1 Clostridia bacterium
TGGCATCGATGTCAAAGGTAACCTCGATCTGCGGCACACCGCGGCGAGCCGGAGCGATACCGTCCAGATGGAACATGCCGAGCGTCTTGTTGTCACGGGCAAACTCACGCTCGCCCTGCAGCACGTGCACCTCAACCGACGGCTGGTTATCCGCCGCGGTGGAGAAGATCTGCGATTTCTTGGTGGGAATGGTGGTGTTGCGCTCAATAACGCGCGTCATCACGCCGCCCATCGTCTCGACACCGAGCGACAGCGGGGTAACGTCCAGAAGCAGAAGGCCCTTGACCTCGCCACCCAGAACGCCGGCCTGCAGTGCCGCACCCATGGCTACGCACTCATCGGGGTTGATGCCCTTGAAGGGCTCCTTGCCCATAAACTTCTGCACAGCCTCCTGCACCGCAGGGATGCGGGTAGAACCACCGACAAGCAGCACCTTATCGATCTGCGAAGCGGACAAACCGCTGTCGGACAGCGCCTGACGCACGGGAACCATCGTCGCTTCCACCAGATCGGCGGTCAAGCGGTTGAAATCAGCACGGCTGAGCGTCATATCCAAATGCTTCGGACCGGTGGCATCCGCTGTGATGAAAGGCAGATTGATGTTGGAGGTCATGCCGCCGGACAGCTCGATCTTGGTTTTCTCGGCCGCCTCACGCAGACGCTGCACCGCCATCTTGTCGTTCGACAGATCCACGCCGGTCTCGTTGCGGAAGCCCTCGATCAGCCAGTTGACGATCTTCTGGTCGAAGTCATCACCGCCGAGGCGGTTATTACCGGCAGTGGCCAGCACTTCCTGAACGCCGTCGCCCATCTCGATAATGGACACGTCGAACGTACCGCCGCCGAGGTCGTACACCATGATCTTCTGATCGTTTTCCTTGTCGATGCCATACGCCAGCGCCGCTGCTGTCGGCTCGTTGATGATACGCTTGACCTCCAGGCCCGCGATCTTACCGGCATCCTTCGTCGCCTGACGCTGAGCGTCGGTGAAGTACGCCGGTACGGTGATGACCGCCTCGGTCACCGTATCACCCAGATAGCTTTCCGCATCCTGCTTCAGCTTCGCGAGGATCATCGCGGAGATCTCCTGAGGTGTATAGCTCTTATCGTCCACGGTCACCTTATTTGCCGTACCCATATCGCGCTTGATCGACGCAATGGTACGATCGGGATTGGAGACCGCCTGCTGTTTCGCAACACGACCGACGATACGCTCGCCGTCTTTCTTGAACGCCACGACCGAAGGAGTGGTACGCGCACCCTCTGCATTGGGGATGACGACTGCCTCGCCGCCTTCGATGACCGCCACGCAGGAATTGGTGGTACCCAGGTCGATGCCGATGATTTTTGCCATAGTAATTTCCTCCTGTTGCTCTGTGAGCTTAATAATTGATAAGTTAATTGGCGACCTTAACCATCGCCGGACGCAGTACGCGTCCGCTCAGGCGGTAGCCTTTTTGATACACCTCGGTCACGGTTTCGGGCTCAACACCGTCTGCATCCTCGCGCATCACCGCGTTATGCAGCTCAGGGTCAAACACCTGCCCCAAGGCCGGGATCTCTTCCAACCCCATTGCCACCAGCATATCCAACAGCTGGCGAATGACCATTTCCACGCCCTTGCGGTACTCCGGACCATCGGGGGAGCCGACCGCGCGTTCCAGATTGTCAATACCCGGCAAGAGTGCCTTCAGCGCTTCGCCCTTAACAAAAGCACCGAGCTGTTCCTTCTCTTGGTCGGTACGACGCTTGTAATTCGCGTACTCCGCGAGCACGCGCTGATACTGATCCTGCGCCTGAGCCAACTGCTTTTGCAGCTCCTCAACCTGCGGATCCACCGTCTCTTCCTCCGGTGTCGTCACGTCTTCAGCAACCGTTTCCTGCTCTTCCGTAACAAGCTCCTGTTTCGTTTCCTCCATGGGAACGACCTCCTTTGTACGCCGCTTTGGGCGATACGATTTTACTTAAAATACCGCCAGTAAGCGGCTGACCGTCTGCGCAACGTGCTGCAGGCGGGGAATCGCTTGGGCGTAGTCCATACGCACCGGTCCGATCAGGCACAGCGAACCACCGTTGCCGCCGTGACCGTATCGCGTGACGATGATACTGGAGCCGTCCAGCTCGCGACGCGGGCTTTCACTGCCGAGCACCACGTGCAAACCACCGGGATGTGCTGTCAGCATACCTGCCAGCGATTCGCGGTGCGACAGGAACGCGAGCAGTGACCGCGCACGGTCGATCGGATAGTCGGGATGCTGCAACAAGTTCAGCTGCCCCGACAAGCGGATCTCCGACTCGGACGCCTCCTGTACCAGACTCAAAAACGCCGTGAGCAGCGGCATATACAGCAATCCGTTTTCGCACAGCTGCGCCGATACCGCCTGCACCGACGCCACGCTGATCTCCGACAACGCTTTGCCGGAAAATTCCGTGTTCAGCGATACGGACAACCGCGCCAGCACCGTCGGCTCACAGCCGGACTCCAAGCGACACACACGGCTGCGCAACGCGCCGGAATCCGTCATCAGCAGGATCGCCGCTGATTGTGACCCCGTCGGAAAGATCTCCACGCGCTGTACACACGCGCCCTTTCCGTCGGGCGTGGCAACCGCAGCCGCCACACCGGTGGCGTCCGCCAACAGATCCGACGCCCGACCAAGCAACCGCTCCGGATCACCCGATGCCGACAGCAGCTCCTCATCGATCGCCAGCTTGCTTTCCTCGGACAACGAGCAGTGGGAAAGCAGCCGATCCAGATATAATCGGAATGCCAGCGCCGTGGGGATGCGCCCCGCCGACGTGTGCGGCTGCATCAGGTATCCCGCCGCCGCCAGATCCGCCATCTCATTGCGGATGGTCGCAGAGGACACGGCGTTGCCGAGCAACTCGGCAAGCAGCTTGGAACCCACAGGCTCACCGGTGCGAATGTACGCATCCACCGCCGCCGCAACGATCTGTTGCTTTCGTGTACCAAGCTCCATATCCTGCGCCTCCTTCCACGTCTTCGCGTTAGCACTCTTTTCTTCCGAGTGCTAATCTTTCTCTACTTTACCATTCTGCCCAGAATATGTCAATATATATTTGTGAACCTTTTGTAAAAAACTATTTCTTGACAACATATACTAATCGTGTATATAATATGAGCCAACAAGGGAGGTTTTACTATGTCTGATCTGATCATCCACAACTTTGATTTTAACAAGCTCATCGAATTCGCCGCTACCGCCAAGGGTGAGGTCTGCCTCAAAACGCCCGACGGTGACGTGCTGAACCTGAAAAGCCGCCTGACTCAACTGTTGGCGCTGTCCAACGCCATCGACTGGGGTCACGTGGGCGAAGCGGTCGTCTACTGCAGTGAGCAGGAAGACGAGACCCGCCTGTTCCGCCTGAACCTCTACGGCAACGACGAGCAGAAATAATCGCACAAACAAAGCTCGCCACCGCGATGAACGCGACGGCGAGCTTTTTGTTTATTGCGGCAATTCGATCCACAAAGCGGGGCGAATGGCATAGTCGTCAAGATGAGCACTGCTGCCACCTACACTGTTATGGCCGTTATACTCAACGACAGCAATAACACCTTTTGTGTTGCCTGGTGAACGGAGCCACCAATAGCAGTTGCCGTTGTAGTATTTAGGAACACCGTTGGCAACGGCATAGTCCGTCGGCTGACATCCGCGTGCGCCGTCAGAGTCGAAATATTGATTTGCTTCGTTACTGCTAAGTAAAAACACCCTATCCTGCGTGTCGTTACCGGGGTTTGTATCGAAAACAGGATTCTTATCCGCCGTTACCTTCACGGTGGGGATCATGGCTTTTTCTTTTTCGGAAAATGCCATCCTGATAAAATCGGTGTTGAGCCACGTCCGTAATGAGCAAGTTTCCCACGTTACATCCGTTACATTAGGGCGTGCATATTCCGCGTTGTAGGGCTTGCTATCCAAGGCATACTTACTGACGACCAACACTTTCCCATTTTGGATATCCAACACCTGCCATTCGATATCCTCTTGGCCGTTGGAAGTGTCGTTATCCTGTTCGTAAACACCAAACGTAATGTAATCGCCAATTTGAATATCATTTAAAGCGCCGCTCAACCCAGTCGTCTCAGAAGGCGGTTGTGCTTCGCTAGATTCTTCGTTTTGGCTTAATAAATTTAAAACAAGAATAAACAGGAGGGTGACAATACAACCTACACCAATTTGCACAACCAGGCGCTTGAGGCTTCCTTTCTTATTTAAAAAAGTGGCTTGCCTTTGTTCGTAGTGTTCTTCTACAACCTTGTTATATTCTTCTACTTACTTTTTCAGACCACCATCTGCGAAACGTATTACTTTCTGATAATTGCTTCGATTGCTAAACGGCTCGTCGCAGTATTTGAGATTTTCCTGCTTGGACACCTGCAGCTCCACCATCAGCTTGCCGAGGTAGGCTTTGGCATTTTCGGGGTCGATATCCAACACCTTTTCGCAGTATTCGTCGGCGCTCTTCCAGTCCCTGTCCTCAAGGAACATAAACGCGCGTTGCAGTAGGCTGTCCACCGTGGCATTGCTTGCCGGCGCCGCCTGTTGCACCACCGTCTGCGTTTGCACAGCACGCGGCAGGATCTTCTCAATGCCGCGAAGCAGATCCTGCTGTGCGCCGACCTTGCCCATATCCTGCGCTTGCAGCTTGGCAAATTCCTTGGGAATGTCGTAGGCATCCACGCCTTTGTAGCACGGGATGAGCGTCTTGCTCTCCCCCTTGGCAATGAGCTGCAGGAAGCGCGACCACTCGTTTTTCACCCACACGGCGTTAAAATACTCGTAATCCGTGCCGAACACCAGCATGATCTTCGCGGAGTTCAGCGCAGCGAAAATGTACGGCTCGTACGCCTGACCCAGTTTATCTTCCAGCGAGATACGCGCGAAAAACACGCGATATCCCCGCTCGGTCAGCGCGGTATACACGTCCTGTGCGATCTCGCTGTCCACGGTGCGGTTGCCGTTCGCATCCGTTTCCTTATAGCAAATAAAAATATCGTACGGCTCTTCCGAAGACGATACCTCCACGATACCGCGGCGCAGCTCCTCGATGCACTTGGCTTCCTCACGGTACACCGACCGCGCCGCCATATCGGCGTTTTCCATCACCTGTTCAAAATCCGCATCGTCCATCACGCTGTCGAACGACGAGCGATGGCAGGTGGGGATCTTTTTCGCCGTGGCGGGGTCGTCCACGTATTCGATGCCGTATTTGCACAGCACGAGACCCCAATACGCCTCCGCCTCGTCGGGAAAATCCGCCACGATCGCTTCATACACACCGGCGGCTTTATCGAACTCACACGCCAAACGCAACCGATTGGCGCGACCAAAGAGCGTGAGCTTCTTTTCGTCGTCCGCGGTGGGTACCGTTTGCCGCGTACCGCAATATTCACATTCCGCGACAGTGACGCCTTCCTGAATCTCAAGATCGCCGCCACACATTTTACACTTCAGCACTGCCATGCGAGCACCTCTTTTGCAATTATTTCAGCATCGGTTTGATGCTACGATCCAAAAAGCGGAACACAAACGGCAACCCCACGAGCTGGATCGGCGTGGTGATTGCCGCCTGGATCAGTCGACCGGGCAGGAACACCCAAAAGGATTTGTCCATCAAAATACTCAGCCACAGGGTGTTCAGGCACAAGGTACAAACCACCTGCGTGCCAAGTACCGCCACGAGAATTCGCCACCAGTTAACAGAACGGTAGAACATAACCCCATAGATGAGACCAATGAGCACCGCGGTGACGGTAAAGCCCGGAAAATACGGGCCGTTCGGAAACACGATCGCACCAATGATATCGCTGATCCCGTGTACCGTCATTGCGGCCACCGGCCCGTACAACCGTGCGACGATCGCCACCACGAACAGCGCGAGACCGAAGCGAGAGACCTCGGTGTTCAGCGAAGCCAGCCGCGCCAGCACCACATCCACGGCGATCATCATGCCGCAGACAGCGAGCGTCCCCACGTGTCGGGAAGTTGCTTTGTTTGACATAAAATAACCCTCCTTATTCTCCGTGTGTTGAATAAGGAGGTATATATATCCTTATTATTCAACAGCGGGATGCGATCTGCGAACCGCAAGATACTTCTTTTCGTCCGACCGGCAACTCCCCGTCCGCTCGGCACTTAACGCTCGCAGATCTACTCTGTGTGATTTTTTATATGATCAGTTCAGCACAAAGAACTGTTCATACCAAAGAATAAAGGTATAGATCGTCCAGATCTTCTTCATATTCAGCGCGCGTCCTTGCTTATGGTCTTCGAGCAATGCAAGGATCGCTTCTTGATTGAAGAATTTTTCAGCGATCTCGCCGGTGAAGGCTTCGCGGACCATCTCGTAATACCGATCCTGTCGCAGCCAATCGTTGAGCGGCACCGGGAAGCCGCATTTCGGGCGGTTAGCCGTGCATTCCGGCAGCTGCTTCAGCGCCGCCGTACGCAACGCCACCTTCGTGGTGTTACCCTGAATACGATGCTCGGTCGGCAACGTTACCGCCAGCTCCAGCATCTTGCGATCGAGGAACGGCACACGCAGCTCCAGCGAGTTCGCCATACTCATACGATCTGCCTTTTGCAGAATGTCGTACAGCATCCACGTCTGCATATCCACGTATTGCAGTTGGGTCGGCTCATCCAGTGCCGCCACCTTTTCAAAATGCGGCCGCGACAGTTCCACAGGATCGCACGGTGTGCCCGGATTTTTCAAGTATTTCATCCGCTCGTCGCGGGTGAACACGTAGTTGGCGCGCATAAACCGCTCGTACGGCTTCATCGCACCGCGAATGGCAAAACGTTTACCCTTTACGCGCTCAGGCAGACGCTTGGCGACTGCCGCAACGCCGCGGCGAATGCACCGCGGAATGCGGCTGTATTTGGCAAAGTGACCGCCCTCCAGATACATCGGATAGCCGCCGAACAATTCGTCCGCGCCCTCACCCGAAAGCACGACCTTCACGTATTTCGCAGCGTTCTGCGCCAGGAAGAACAGCGGCACCTCCGACGGATTGGGCAACGGCTCGTCCATAAAATACTGGATCTTACCGGCCATGCCGAAGTATTCCTCCGCCGAGACCTTGTTGGCGATGTTTTCTACACCGATGACCTCGGAAAATTCCTGTGCATACTTCAGCTCGCTGTACTTTTCCTCGGCATAGCCGACCGAAAAGGTGCGCACGTGGTCGTTGCCTTTGAGGACTTCGTTCACCACGTAACTGGAATCCACGCCACCCGACAGGAAGCAGCCAACCTCAACATCGCTGATCTGATGCACCTCGACCGATTCCTTGAACTCCTCGGTAATGCGCTTCTCCCAATCCTCAGCAGACTTGGTGTTGTCAGCCTTGAAATGATCCGCGACATCGTAGTACTTGTGGATCGACAGCTCGCCGTTTTGATATTCGAAATATTCGCCGTTGAGCAGCTTGTACACACCTTTGAAAAAGGTCTCGCGCTGCGGAATATACTCATAGCACAGCCAATCCGGCAGTTTGGACTCGTCCAGCTCTTTTACAAACGACGGATGCGACAAAAACGATTTGATCTCCGAACCGAAGAAAAAATCGCCGCCATTTTGATAGTAATAAAATGGCTTGATGCCGAAAATGTCCCGCGCACCGAACAGCTTTTTCGTTTGCTTGTCCCAGATCACAAAGGCATACATGCCGCGCAGACGGTCAAGCAGGGATGCGCCCCATTCCTCGTAGCCGTGCAGCAGCACCTCCGAGTCAGTTTGGGTACGGAAGGTGTGTCCTGCTGTCACCAGCTCCTCACGAAGAATGCGATAGTTGTAGATCTCGCCGTTAAAGACCAGCACCTTGCTGCCGTCCTCGTTTTCGATCGGTTGGCTGCCGCCCTCCAAATCAATGATGGACAAGCGACGGAAGCCCAGCGCAATATCGTCATCTACGTAATAATCCGCCTGATCGGGACCGCGGTGAATGATACGATCCGCCATCGCACGAATGACCGCCTCGCGATCACCGCCGAAGCCGTTGATAAAATAACCGGCAAAGCCGCACATAACCGTTCCTCCCGTCAGACCGTTGTTAATCCTTCAAACTCTTGTTACCGAAATAGCGCGCATATTTTTTGAAATAGCTCGCCTGGTTTTTGTGGAAATAGATCCACCGCCGGAAACTCCAATCCTTCTTGTACATCAGCGATTTGCACATCTTGCGCCGACGGATCAGCTCGCGCGCCTTCTGACGCAGCTCCGGATCGGAAACATACTCAAAAATAATGTGTTTCGGAATCAGCGTCCACAACGCCTCACCGTTAGCGATCGTGCACTCCACCGGCTTGTCCAGCAGAATATCCTCCACCATGTACTGCGCGAGATTGTAGCCCTCCGCCGTCACGAAATAACTGCTGCGGCCCTGGCGAGGATTCATTTCAAACAGCTTGTACTGTCCGTCGCGGCTGTCCAGCTTGAAATCGAAGTTGGCAAACCCGATGTAGCCGATATCCTCCAAAAACGCCTTCATCTGCCGCGCCAGCTGGCGATCCTCCGCCGGGATGATTGCCGCATAGCTGCCGATACCCTCAGGAGAATGCTCCTCCAGCAACGCCTGACCCAGCGCGATCAGCCGCACCTTGCCGTCCTTGCCGCAGTAGCACTTCATCACACGCATATGGCTGTCATCACCCGGGATGTACTCCTGAATGATGAGGTGGTCCTGATACGACGAACCATAGATCGCCGTCACGATGGCGTCAAATTCCTCTTTGGTCTCTGCCACAAACACCTTTTTCTTGTGCGGAAAATGGCAGTTCCAGTACGCCACGCTGTTGGACGGCTTGATGACCACAGGGAATGCAAACGGTACCTCAAAGCCCTCGTAGTTATTCACCGTCACCGTGGTCGTCTTGGGATACGCAAACCCGTACTGATCGCACAGCGAATAGAAAGACTCCTTCATGCTGAGTCGCATCAGCAGCGGTTCGTCAATACACGCAAACCGATAATACGGACGCAGCGCTTCCTGGTTGCGCACCAACAGCTTGGTGTAGTTATCGCCGCACGGCACGAGCAGCAGCGGCGTATCCTTCGCATACCGTCCCGCAAATTCGATCAGTGTACTGCAGAACACCTCGTCCTCTTCCAAACGCGGTTCAACAACCTCAACGGTTACGATACGGCTGTTGGAGGTGGCGCCGAGACGTCCCTTGCCGATAGCAACAGAGTGAAGCCCGTATGCCTCATGGAACGAGCGAGCCATGCCGTAAACATTGATGTCACTGCCCAACAAAACGGGAACGAATTTCAGTTGCGTCATAAACACACTTCCTTAACACAAGAGAGCCTTACCCTCTCGCGAATTATGCGTTGGTCGAATAGTTCGGCGCTTCCTTGGTGATGGCAATATCATGCGGATGGCTCTCACGCAGACCGGCATTGGTGATACGCACGAACTGGCTTTTCGCCTGCAGCTCTTCGATGTTGTGGCAGCCGCAATAGCCCATACCGGCGCGCAAACCGCCCATCAACTGGAACACGGTATCGGACAGCGGTCCCTTGTAAGGTACACGACCTTCGACGCCTTCGGGAACGAGCTTCTTGTTGCCCTGCTGGAAGTAGCGGTCACTGCTACCCTTCGCCATAGCGCCGAGCGAGCCCATACCGCGGTACACCTTGAACTGACGGCCCTGATACAGCTCCGTCTCACCGGGCGACTCCTCACAGCCTGCGACCAACGAGCCGACCATCACGGTGCTGGCACCGGCGGCCAATGCTTTGACCAGATCGCCGGAATACTTCAGACCGCCGTCGGCAATGACCGGAATACCGTATTTCGCCGCCGCACAAGCCGCATCGTAGATCGCGGTGATCTGCGGCACACCGATACCGGCAACGATACGGGTGGTGCAGATGGAGCCGGGGCCAATACCGACCTTAACCGCATCCGCACCCGCGTCGATCAGCGCTTCCGCCGCAGCAGCAGTGGCGATGTTACCCGCGATGACGGGCATATTCGGATACGCCGCCTTGACCTTGCGCAGGCAATTCAGAATATTATGGCTATGACCGTGTGCAGAATCCAGCACCAGCACGTCCGCCTGAGCCTTGATCAGCTCGGCCGCACGCTCCAGCACGTCCGCGGTCGTACCGATCGCCGCAGCACACAGCAAACGGCCGCCGCTGTCACGCGCAGAATTCGGGTATTTCACAGCCTTTTCAATATCCTTGATGGTGACCAGACCTTTGAGATAACCGTTATCGTCCACAATGGGCAGCTTCTCGATGCGGTGCTGGCGCAGGATCTCCTGTGCCTGCTCCAAGGTCGTACCGACCGGCGCGGTGACCAGATTATCCTTGGTCATCACTTCGCCGATGGGCTGCGAGAAATCGGTGAGGAAACGCATATCACGGTTGGTGAGAATACCGACCAGCTTGCCGTCACGGCAGATCGGCACACCCGAAATGCGGTACTTACCCATCAGTTCGTTGGCATCCGCCACCAAATGGTCGGGAGACAGGAAGAACGGGTTGACGATGACGCCATTTTCCGAGCGCTTGACGCGATCGACCTGATCTGCCTGCGCTTCGATGTTCATGTTCTTATGTATGACACCGATACCACCCTCACGCGCGATCGCGATCGCCATACGCGCCTCCGTAACGGTATCCATCGCTGCCGTCATCACCGGCGTGTTCAGCGTGATGGTTTTGGTCAGCTTGGTGTGCAGATCAATGTCTGCCGGCAACACATCCGACTCTGCCGGAATCAGCAGCACGTCGTCAAATGTCAAGCCTTCCTTCAAGAACTTTTCTTCCGCTTTCATGTTGACCATCGTTAGTTCCTCCTTATACTTAGCCATTGCTTTATTCGTCGTCGCCGAGCTTAAGAACCGCCATAAACGCTTCCTGCGGCACCTCGACGCTCCCGAGCTGACGCATGCGCTTTTTACCTTCCTTCTGCTTCTCCAGCAGCTTTTTCTTACGGGTGATATCACCGCCGTAGCACTTCGCCAACACATCCTTACGCATGGCGCGCACCGTTTCACGGGCAATGATCTTTCCGCCGATCGCCGCTTGGATCGGCACCTCAAACAGCTGGCGCGGAATATTGTCGCGCAGTTTTTCGCACAGACGGCGTCCGCGGGAATACGCACTGCCGGCAAATACGATGAAGGACAGCGCATCCACCACCTCGCCGTTAAGCAGGATATCCAGTTTGACCAATTCCGACTTTTGATACCCTTTCAGTTCATAGTCAAAGCTGGCATAGCCGCGGGTGCGGGATTTGAGCGCATCAAAAAAATCGTACACGATCTCATTGAGCGGCAATTCGTAATGAATATCGACGCGCGTTTCGTCCAGATATTTCATATCCTTGAACACGCCGCGCCGCTGCTGACACAGCTCCATAATATTGCCGACATATTCGGTAGGAGACAAAATATGAGCTTCGGCAATGGGTTCTTCCGCCATCGACACCGTTCCGGGGTCGGGAAAGTTGGTGGGGTTGTCGATATACTGTACCTCGCCGTCGGAACGGGTGATACGGTAAATGACACTGGGAGCTGTGGTGATCAGATCGAGATCGTATTCGCGCTCCAAGCGTTCCTGAATGATCTCCATATGGAGCAGGCCCAGGAAGCCGCAACGGAAACCGAAGCCCAGCGCGACTGAGGTCTCGGGTTCAAAGGTAAGCGATGCATCGTTGAGTTGCAACCGCTCCAGTGCCTCACGCAGATCCTGGTAATGTGCGCCATCCGCCGGAAACACGCCGCAGAACACCATCGGGTTGACCTTGCGGTAACCGGGCAACGGTTCGGGGGCGGGACGGGATGCCAGCGTGACGGTATCGCCGACGCGGGCGTCGCTGACCGTTTTGATCGAGGCGGCAATATAGCCGACCTGACCGGCGCGCAGCTCCTCGCACGGCTCCAGCGCACCGGGGCGAAGAATACCGGTCTCCACCACATCAAAAGTCGCACCGGTCGCCATCATACGGATGGTATCCCCCACACGCACGCGGCCTTCCTTCACGCGGATGTATACGATAACACCGCGGTAACTATCATAATAACTGTCAAAGATCAATGCCTGCAACGGCTTTTCCTCATCACCGATCGGTGCGGGAACCGTTTTAACCACCGCCTCCAGCACCTGCTCAATGTTGGTGCCGAGCTTAGCCGATACCAGCGGTGCCTCCGAGGCGTCGATGCCGATGATATCCTCGATCTCGGCACGTACCTCCTCAGGCCGCGCCGACGGGAGGTCGATCTTGTTGATGACCGGCACGATCTCCAGACCGTGCTCCACCGCCAGATAGGTGTTCGCCAGCGTCTGTGCTTCAATGCCCTGTGAGGCATCGACGATCAGGATCGCACCCTCACACGCCGCCAGCGAGCGCGAGACCTCATAGTTGAAGTCAACGTGGCCGGGGGTGTCGATCAGATTGAAAATGTAGGTCTCACCATCCTTTGCATCGTAGGACACCGTCACGGCGTGTGCCTTGATGGTAATGCCGCGCTCACGCTCCAGATCCATACTGTCCAGCAGCTGATCCTCCATATCGCGCAGCGCCACCGCGCGGGTATGTTCCAAAATACGGTCTGCCAATGTGGACTTGCCGTGGTCGATGTGAGCGATGATGCAAAAGTTACGGGTATGTTCACGCGATGCCGCCATGCTCGTTCTCCTCTCGCTGCTCCGCCGCCCCGATGAAAGGGGTGCCGTCCGCACACACCGGTTGGCCGGACTCGTCGACGGTGATATCGATAATATCCGAACGGGTATATTTGCGGATATCCCGCATGCGGAACTGATCCATATCCGTCGTAAAGGTGATCGCCATACCGTGCCGCTTGGCGCGACCGGTACGCCCAATGCGATGCAGGTAATATTCGTTTTCGTCGGGAATGTCGTAATTAAATACCGCTTCCACGTCATCCACGTCGATGCCGCGTGCCGCCACGTCGGTGGCAACGAGGATGGCGAACTTACCCTTACGGAAGCCCTCCATCACGCGGTTACGCTGCGCCTGCGGTATATCGCCGTGCAGGCAATCCACCGAGCACGCACGCTTTTGCAGCTGTTTAGTAAGCCACTGCACCGTGCTCTTTCGATTGCAAAAGATCATCGCGCGGGTCAGCTCCAGCGACTCCACCAGCTTGCAAACCAGCTCCAGCCGATCGCTCATCTCCGCCTGCAGGGCATACTGCACGATATGCGGTCGATCCTCACCCTGTGCTTCCACCGTGATCTCAACCGCATCGTGCTGATACTCCCACGCCACGTCCATGACCTCACGGGAAATGGTGGCGCTAAACAGTGCTACCTGCGTATCACTCGGCGTAGCGTTAAGAATCTTGCGAACGTCACGGATAAAGCCCATTTTGAGCATTTCATCCGCTTCATCCAGCACGGCGGTGTACACGTTGCCAAGCCACACCGTGCCGCGGTTCATATGATCCAACAAGCGACCGGGGGTAGCGACGATGATATGCGGCTCTTTCTTCAATGCCGTGATCTGCCGGTTGATCGACTGACCGCCGTACAGCGCCACAATGTGGATCTCCGGCAAAAACACCGCCAGCTGCTTGAGATCGTCAGCGATCTGAATACACAGCTCACGCGTGGGGCAGATCACCAAGCCCTGAATATCGTGGCAATCGGGACGGAAGCATTCAAGCAGCGGAATACCAAAGGAACACGTCTTTCCGGTACCGGTAGGCGCCTTGGCGATCACGTCGCGCCCCTCCAGCAATGGCGGAATCGCCCGTTCCTGAATCGGCGTCGCCTGCGAAAAACCCATTACAGACAGCGCTTTCATCAGCTCCGGACGAAGCTCCAATTCTTCAAAACCGTTTAGTGCCTGTGCCATACCGTACCGTGACCTCCAAATACTATACCACTATATTTGGTCTAGTATAGCACAATTCTCGTTGACAGGCAAGTAAAAACCTGCAAAAACCGAACGAAAAAAGACAAATTTTATTCGTTAACTCGTATAATTTTCTAAAATCGCCGCCAGCTCCTCCTCGCTGTTCACCGCAACACCATCCTTCAAAAGACGCTGCTCCTCTTCCGGCAGTGTCCGCACGTCGACCTCGTATACCGTCAGCGGCTCACTCTCCCCCGCGATGAACAGTGCGACCTGCCCGTCCCATTCCTTCAGCATACGGGCGTAGGACGAGGTTACAGCGGTCGTAGCGGTTGTGCCGTTCAGAGCGCCACCGCGCTGTGTCGGCGCTTCCTCGCTTGGACCGAGCGGCAGCAGCGCCCCGACCCACATAGCGGAACCGATCAACAGGGAGCAGGCGATCACCGCCGGTATCCATTCCCGCCGTTTTGCACGTTTATCCGTTGTCTGCGGCATAATTTCACTCCTCTTCGTCCATATTAGTGTGGACATCCGCCAAACGAATATGCGAATTTATCATTTTACTATTTGACTTTTTGCCGCTTCTGCTATAATATATCCTTGATGAATTGTGTAAACCGCCGTCTTTGCGGCTGATAGTCTGTCTCAGAAGGAGGAATTACTGTGGCCGTTAAAAAGCAGTCGCCCGATCCCAAGGGCCCGAAGAAAACCAACGCGGACGACAGCACCGCGGAAAAGGAATCCCGGTTCCCCACCGTGTGGAGTCGCGTTCGTTTCGGCTTGAGTATTTTCGCCAAGGCCCTGCTATCGCTCTGCCTGGTCCTCGTCATCACCGGCTGTATCGTCGCCTGTGTTTTGACGATCTACGTAACCACCACGTTTGATAAAAACGCCGTGCCGGATATCGACGTCATCAACCAGAGTCAAACCTCCATCATTATGGTGCAGGATTCGAAAACGGGTGAGTTCGTCGAGCATCAACGACTGGATGGTGTTAAGCGCGAGTTTGTCGATTTAAAAAACATCCCCGTCAACCTGCAAAACGCCGTCGTCGCCATCGAGGACGAACGCTTCCATGAGCATTACGGTGTAGACTGGAAGCGTACCGTGTCCGCTGTGGCTAACATCGTGCTGCACTTCCGCGAGACGGAATACGGCGGTTCCACGCTGACCCAACAGCTCGTCAAGAATCTAACGGGCAACGACGACCATACCATTGAGCGTAAGATCACCGAGATCCTCACCGCGATCGAATTGGAACAGCAATACTCCAAGGACGAGATTCTGCAGGCATATCTGAACATCATTCCGCTTACCGGCACCATTGAAGGTGTCGGCGCAGGCGCGCAGTATTATTTCGGCAAGGATGTCAGCGAACTGTCGCTGGCAGAATGTGCCGTGCTGGCCAGCATCACCAACAACCCCAGCAAATATAATCCTTACCGACGTCCTGAAAACCTGCTTCAGCGTCAGCGTACGGTGCTGCGCAAAATGCACGAGCTGGGCTTTATCACCACCGATGAATACCAGCAAGCGCTGGGCGAGGAGATCTATTTTTCCCGCAGCAGCCAAGCCGTCACAGTGTACGATTACTACACGGAAATGGTCATCGACGACGTGATCCGTGATCTGCAAAACACCTATGGCTACACCGAAGTACAAGCGGAAAATATGGTGTTTTACGGCGGCCTGACTATTTATTCCTGTGAAGATCCGGAGCTGCAGGCCAAGGTCGAGGCGATCTATGCCGACGATGAAAACTTCGTAGATATCAAGGGTGACGAAGAAAACGCCCAGGCATCGATCTTCGTGATGGACTACACCGGCAAGGCGGTTGCCGTCGCCGGCGGTCGCGGAGAAAAGAAGGCGAACCGCATTCTGAACCGCGCCACCGACTCGATGCGTCAGCCCGGTTCGGCGATGAAACCGATCGCCATTTACGCACCCGCCGTGTACAATAACGTCATCAACTATTCGTCGCCGATCCGCGATATGTATATCACGCTGAAAAACGGTTCAAAATGGCCGAAGAACTATAACCGTCCTCACGAGGACCGCGGTATGACGACCATTGAAAAAGCCATTCAGTCATCCATGAACACCGTCCCGGCACAGATCCTGAATTCACTGATGCCGGTCAACACCGCGTTTGATTTCCTGACGAAATCGCTGCATATGACCTCGTTGGATAAGACCTGGGATCGTGACTTCGCACCGATGGCGCTGGGTGGTTTGACCAACGGCGTCTACGGCCGCGAGATCGCTGCCGCGTATCAGATCTTCGGCAACGGCGGCATTTACAACGAGCCGTATTCCTACACCAAGGTCGTACGCAACGGCGAGGTGATCCTGCAAAACGGTCCGGGCGCTTCCGGTTACATTTCGGAACGCGCACTTGATGCGGACTCCGCCTACATCACCAACCGTCTGTTGCAAACCGTTGTTTTCGGTAACGACGCCCCCACCGCCAAGGACCTGAAATCGTCCTGGAAGGAGTGGGAGATCTTTGCCAAGACCGGTACGACGCAGGACAACAACGACGTGTGGCTGGTGGGCGGCACACCGAAATACGTGGCGGCAAGCTGGTACGGCTACGACCAAAACCAGGAACTGACCACCGCACAGAAAAAAGTGGCACGCAACGTGTGGAACACCGTTATGCTGGCACTGCACGAAGGTGACGAGCCGATGACCTTTGATGCGGTAAAAGCCGCGACGGTCGAAGCAGTCTTCTGCGACGAAACCGGCCTGTTGGCAACCGACGCCTGCAAAAGGACCGAAACCGGTGTATACAAGGCGGGACACATGCCAGCGACCTGCTCGCACGGCGCCGTGATCGAGGAGGAGAAGCCCGACACACTTCCCGGCAAGCATGAGACGACCTCCTCGACCGGCACTACCTCCACCGCCGCACCGACGACCACCACCCTGCCGGCAACCACACCAACCTCTACGGACGATCCCTGAAACCTGTTTTCTGCGCCCATCCGTATGTCGGATGGGCGTTTCCTTTTTCTTTGATTTTTTGATGAAAAATAAGAATTTTTCAAATTTTTTGCTTGCTTTTTCATCCGTAATGTGATATAGTGTTCACATATTTTGTACATCTGTTCTTGGGTGGTGGACACTTTATGGCTTTAACCGATGAATGGATCCTGGTTCGCGCCGATGTGCTGCCGGAGGTTTACCATCGTGTACTTGCCGCGCGGGAGGACCTTTCCTCCGGTCGCATCCGCTCCGTGAGTGAAGCAGCTCGTCTGCACGGTCTTTCGCGCAGCGCGTATTATAAGTATAGGGACGCCGTCACGCCGTACGTCGGCAAATCGGCTTCAGCGACCATGACGGTGGAGCTGCTGCTGCAGGATTGTCCCGGCGTGCTGTCTGGCGTACTGGCGGCGTTTGCCAAGGCGGGCGCCAACATTCTCACCGTCAATCAAGACTCCCCCGACAGTGGCAAAGCGCAGGCGACTCTGTGTGCGCGGACCGACACGATGTCGACACCGCTGGATCTTTTCATTGAACAGATCGGACGCATCCCGGGTGTCCAGCATGTTATCAGTGTGCGGCGGCAAAACAACGCCGCGTCTTCGGAGAAACCGAAAGGAGAGGCAGTTCTATGATACAGGTTGCAATTTTGGGGCACGGCGTTGTCGGCTCCGGCGTGGCGGAGGTGCTGCGTCAAAATCACGAAACCATTACACACAAGGCCGGCGATTCCATTGAGATCAAACGCATCCTGGATCTGCGGAGTTTTCCCGATCTGCCGTATGCCTCGCTGTTCACCACCTCGTTTGACGAGATTCTGAACGATCCCGACATCCGCATCGTGGTGGAAACGATGGGCGGTCTGCATCCGGCGTACGACTATGTCAAAGCGTGCCTGCTCGCGGGCAAAAGCGTCGTCACCTCCAACAAAGAGCTGGTTGCCGCTTGCGGCGACGAGCTGCTGGCGGTCGCCAAGGAAAACAACCTGAATTTCCTGTTTGAAGCCAGCGTTGGCGGCGGTATTCCGATCCTGCGCCCACTGGACCAGTGCCTTGCTGCCAACGAGGTGTACGAGATCGCCGGTATTCTCAACGGCACGACCAACTTTATGCTCACCCGCATGGTGCAGGATCACATGGATTTTGACACCGCGCTGGCGCTGGCGCAGCAGTTCGGCTACGCAGAGCGCAATCCCGCTGCCGATATCGAGGGCCACGACGCCTGCCGTAAGATCTGCATTCTGGCTTCCTTGGCGTTCGGTAAGCACGTGTATCCCGATCAGGTACATACCGAGGGTATCACCGAACTGACGCCGGAGGACGTGCGCTATGCCGACGCGTTGAGCTGCGTTATCAAGCTGATCGGTCGCGTGCGTCAGCAGGGTGATAAGATCCATTGTTTGGTTGCCCCCATGCTCATTCCGAAAACCAGTCTGCTTGCGGATGTTAACGACGTGTTCAACGGCATTATGGTGCGCGGGAACGCTATCGGTGACGTGGTGTTCTACGGTCGCGGCGCCGGCAAGCTGCCTACCGCTTCGGCTGTGGTGGCGGACGTTATCGACGAGGTCAAGCACCTGAACGCCCGCAAATATCTGTTCTGGGATCGCGGTGAGCCGGACTATGTGTTGGATCCCAAAACCGACGCCTACGCTTACCTGTTGCGCTTCCGCACGGCGGATAAGCAAGCACTTCTCAACCGTCTTCACGAAGCACTGGGCGACATCGCCGTCGTCTCCTGTCCCGGTGCTCCGGAGGAGGAACTGGCGGTACGCACTCCGTCCGTTACCGAAGAAGAACTCAACCGTCAGCTGGCAACGCTCACCGATATTACGGTCGTTCGCCGTCTGCGGATCGCAGAACTGTAAAAGGAGGACTCATACATTATGCTGATCGTACAGAAATTCGGCGGCAGCTCCGTCGCTGATGCCGAGCGCGTGATGCGTGTCGCGGACATCATCACCCGTACCTATCGGCAGGGCAATGAGGTTGTGGTCGTCGTTTCCGCACAGGGCGATACCACCGACGATCTCATCGCCAAAGCCAACGAGATCAACCCCAAAGCCAGCAAGCGTGAAATGGATATGCTGCTTGCCTCGGGTGAACAGATCTCCATCGCACTGCTCGCTATGGCCATCGAAAAGCTGGGTTGCCCGGCTATCTCGCTTCTTGGCTGGCAGGCGGGCTTCCGCACCAACTCCAAGTATTCCAACGCGCGCATCAAAAAGGTGGATTCCGAGCGCATCCGTGCGGAGCTGGACAAGAACAAGATCGTCATCGTTGCCGGCTTCCAGGGCCTCAACAAATACGACGATATCACCACCTTGGGTCGCGGCGGTTCGGACACCAGTGCCGTGGCGATCGCCGCTTCGATGCACGCCGATCTCTGCCAGATCTACACCGATGTGGACGGCGTTTATACCGCCGACCCGCGTAAGGTCCCGAACGCCATCAAGCTCGACGAGATCACCCACGATGAAATGCTGGAGCTCGCCACGCTGGGCGCGCAGGTGCTGAACAACCGTTCCGTGGAAATGGCGAAGAAATACGGCATTGAGCTGGAGGTTCTCTCCAGTATTACTCAGAAACCCGGTACCAAAGTTAAGGAGGTCACCAACGTGGAAAAAATGTTGATCACCGGTGTCGCTAAGGACACCAGCATTGCTCGTATTGAGATCGTCGGTCTGCCCGACTCACCCGGCATCGCCTTCAAGGTGTTTGCTCTGGTAGCGCAGGCGCACGTCAACGTCGACATCATCCTGCAGTCTGTCGGCCGTGACGGCACGAAGGACATCTCCTTCACCGTGCCGGAGGCTGACGGCGAGAAGACGGTTGCCGCGTTGAAAGAGTACTGTGAGCGCCTCGGTGTCAAGACCATCAACTGCGACACCGACCTCGCCAAGGTCTCCATCGTCGGCGCGGGTATGGAAACCCACGAGGGTGTGGCTTCCAAAATGTTCGAGGCACTGTCGGACGCCAACATCAACATCCAGACCATCTCCACGAGCGAGATCAAAATCTCGGTGCTGATCGACCGCAAGGACGCCGACCGCGCCGTCGCCTCGGTGCACAGCAAGTTCTTCGACACCGACGACTGATCCCATCACACATAACGCAAGCGGCACAGATGCGAATGCATCTGTGCCGCTTTCTGTTGGGCATATTCTTGAATTCTCTGAACTACTATGATATACTTACCAACGAGGTGAATCCAATGACTGACTGGAATTGCGAGGAATGTGAAAACTTCGATTACGACGAGGAAACCGATACCTACGAATGCCTAATGAATCTGGATATGGACGATTTCGAGCGGTTTGCGCTTTCCCGGCAGAGCCGCTGTCCGTTTTTCCGAATCCGTGACGACTACCGTATCGTGCGGCGGCAGAACTGACCGCGCACCGTTTTGAAAGAAAGGAGGCGAGTCGACTTGCCGATCGGATTATATCTTCATATCCCGTTTTGTGCTTCCAAATGCCCTTATTGTGACTTTTATTCGGTGACAACGACCGACCTTCAACTGGATACCTACACAGACGCGCTGACACGCTCGTTGGCCGATTGGGCGAGCAAAACGGGCGAAACAGCCGACACGCTGTATTTCGGCGGCGGCACGCCCTCCCTGCTCGGCGGCAAGCGATTGGCACGGCTCGCCGAGACCGCACGCCGTCTGTTTTCGATTCCCAACAGCGCGGAGATCACGTTGGAGGCCAACCCGGGTGATGCGTTAGACGAAGTGTTTAGCGCCTTTTCCGCAGCTGGTGGCAATCGGCTGTCGCTCGGGATGCAATCCACCAATGACACCCAATTGCGTGTCCTCGGAAGACGTCATACCGTCTCTCAGACCGAATCGGCCATCCGCGCCGCACAGCGCGCCGGTATCGCCAATTATTCGCTGGACCTGATGCTCGGCACACCTGCACAGACCGTACGCGATGTGGAGCACGCCGCAGCGTGCTGTGAACAATGGGGCGCTTCGCACGTTTCGGCATACCTGCTAAAACTGGAAAACGGCACGCCTTTTGCCGCTGCTCCCCCGCCACTTCCCGATGAGGACACCACCGTGGCACTGTATCACGCAGCGGCTGACGCTTTGGAGGCGCACGGTTACCGTCAATATGAGATCTCCAACTTTGCCCGTCCCGGCTGTGAAAGCCGTCACAACACGAAATACTGGAATCTCGACCCCTATCTCGGCATCGGTCCGTCGGCGCACTCTTTCCTCGGCGGAAAACGATTTGCGTATTCCCGCTCACTCGCTGACTTTTTGAGCGGAAAACCGCCGATCGCCGAAGCCGTCACCCCCACCGTTATCGCCGAGGATTCGGCAGAGGAATACGCCATGCTGCGCCTGCGGCTTGCCGACGGGTTGCGTGAGGACGCTTTTCAAGCGCGCTTCGGTACGCCGATTCCTGTCGCGTGGCGCGTTGCGGCAAAAACGTTGCCGCCCTCGTTGATCCGCACGGATAATGACAGTATCCGCTTGACGCGCGACGGGTTTCTTGTATCCAATGCGATCATTTCCCGCTTGCTCGGCAGCGCATAAATCTTGACAATTTTTCTGTGGGCAGTATAATATAGAAGAATACGTTTGCAAAGGAGTTTTTTGCTATGTATGATAACGCCGTAATCGACCGTTTCGTATTTGAAGAGCGCGAAGCGATCGTCGTGCATCCGACCGCCCCCTCCAACGGCCGCTGGATCTGGAAAGCGGAGTATTACGATGCTTTCCCGAATTTCGAGGAGGCAATGGTCGCAAAGGGCTATCATATCTGCTATCTGGATCACCCGACGCGTTGGGCGCCCGACAGCGAGGTCGAAGTCAGTGCCGCGTTCCTGCGCTACGTGGCAGAGACCTACAAACTGGAGACCCGCGGTATCGCCGTCGGTATGAGCTGCGGTGGCCTGATGTCTTCCCGCTTGGCGGAGGCTCATCCCGAGCTGATCGCCGTGATGTACCTTGATGCACCGGTCATGAACATTCTGAGCTTGGCCGGTCTCGGCGAAGCGCCGTACTCGGAACAGTTCCACCGCGAGCTGGTGGATACCTACGGCTTTAACAAATGCTCGTTGGTCACCTTCCGCGGCAGCCCGATCGACAATATGAAGCCGCTGCTTGAGCACCGCATCCCCGTCATGATGATCTACGGCAACGCCGACGACGTCGTTATCTACGCCGAAAACGGCAAGGTCCTGGAGGACTACTATCGCTCAAACGGCGGCACCATCAAGGTCATTTGCAAGTCTATGTGCAACCATCACCCGCACGGTCTCACCGATCCGCAGCCCATCATTGATTTTGTCGAAGCTCACTTCGGCGAAGCGATCTGAAAACAATAAAGGAAGCCATCCAACCGAGGTTGGATGGCTTCTTTTATAGCTTTCGCAATTTTTCGAGATACGCTTCAAAATACGGCGGCAAGCCGCTGTCAAATTCCAAATAGTCCCCCGTAACGGGATGTATAAACCCGATGCAGCGCGCGTGTAGGCACTGCCCCTGCAGTTCGGCGGGCTGCTCGGCGCCACCGTATACGGCGTCCCCTGCCACGGGATGCCCCAGGTACGCCATATGGACACGAATCTGATGGGTGCGCCCCGTTTCAAGCTTCAGTCGAATATACGAGTAACCGGGGAACTCTTCTAACACAGTATAGTGCGTAACAGCGTGCTTACTGTTACGCTCGGTTACCGCCATTCTTTTGCGATGTACCGGATGACGACCGATGGGGGCATCGACCGTCCCCTCCCGTTCGCGCAGATGCCCGACAACCACCGCTTCATACACACGGGTGAAGCTATGCTCCTTGATCTGCTCGGCTAAGCCTTGATGCGCGCGGTCGTTTTTGGCAACGATCAACAGACCGCTGGTATCCTTGTCAATACGGTGAACGATACCCGGACGCATCACGCCGTTGATACCCGATAAACCGTCGGGACAATGCGCGAGCAGGGCATTTACCAACGTGCCGTCCGGATTGCCGGCGGCAGGATGTACCACCATACCCTTCGGTTTATTAACGACGAGCAGATCACAATCCTCGTACACGATATCCAACGGAATGTCCTGCGGCTCTGCCTCGCACGGCTGCGGCTCCGGTATCACCACCGTCAACACGGTACGTTGAGAGAGACGGGCGCTTTTTGCAAGCGCCCGTCCGTTAACTGTTACATTACCTTGCTCCAACCATTTTTGCGCAGCGGCACGCGTGATCGACAGCGCCTCCGACAAAAACCGATCGGCACGCTCCCCCTCAGCTTCCGGAGGAATCGTCAGTTGCTTTTCCATGAGCAGCCTCCGTCGGTGCTTTATCCTCGTAGATAAAGCAGAAGAATATCAGCAACAATACCGAGCCGACTACCACAAAACAGTCCGCCACATTGAAGACAGGGAAATCCATGAAGGTGACCTTGATAAAATCAACAACATACCCCTGGACCAAGCGGTCGATCAGATTGCCGATACCGCCGGCCAAGATCAGTGTGGCACTCAGGTTAAACAGCTTGTAACGGCGGAACTGACCAAACAGCACGAACGCCGCCAGCGCCACCATCACGATCAGAGTAATAACGATCAGGAACCAACGTTCACCGGACAAAATGCTGAACGCGGCACCGGTGTTCTCCGCATAGGAAAAATCCAAAATACGCGGGATCACCGTGATCGATTCGCCGTTTCGGAGATACATAACAGCCAGCCATTTGGTAAGCTGATCGAGTCCGACCAACACCGCCGATACAGCCAGAATCATGCACTGAAACATCGGATCCCTCCCTGTTTACAGGCCGAGCAGCGCCGCACAACGCGCGCACAGACCGGCGTTTTCGCCGTCTTCCTTGACGGTGTCGCTGTACGACCAGCAGCGGCAGCACTTGCCGCCGTCTGCGTGAGCGACCGAGACAGACAGACCCTCTACCTCACCGGTATAGTCACCCTGTCCCTCACCCTGAACGGCGACCTGCGATACGATCAGCACGGTGGGCAACAGTTCCTCCACCGACTGCATAAACGGCAGCAGTTCCGGAGCACAGAACAGCGTAACCTTCGCTTCCAGCGAGCTGCCGATCAGTTTGGAGGCGCGGGCGGTTTCAAGAACCTTCTGCACATCATCGCGGATGGCGTGGATGCGCGCCCACTTCTCCTCAAACTCGGGATCGGACGTAACCTTCGGCTGGGGAATTTCATTCAGCAGCACCGAGCGGGCATCGTCCGCTTCGGTGTGCGGCATAAACGACCAGATCTCCTCCGCAGTAAACGCCAAAATCGGTGCCAACATACGGGTGAGCGCGTTCAGAATGCGGTAGATCGCGGTCTGGGCAGCACGGCGTTTCTCGCCGTCCTTTGCTTCGACATACAAGCGATCCTTCAACACGTCCAGATAGAAGTTGGACAGGTCGACGACGCAGAAGTGATGCATCGCATAGAACGCATCGTGGAATTCGTAGTTCTCGTACGCCTCACGCACGGCCGCCACGACCTGCTCCAGGCGGAGCAACGCCCAGCGGTCGATATCCAGCAGTTTGTCATCCGCCACGCAATCGGTGTTGGGATCAAAATCGTGCAGGTTACCAAGAATGTAACGCGCGGTGTTACGCACCTTGCGATATGCCTCCGACAACTGCTTGAGAATATCCTTCGACAAGCGGACGTCCACGCGGTAATCCAGCGATGCGACCCACAGACGCAGGATCTCTGCGCCGTAGTCCTTGATAACCTCGTCGGGGGCGATAGCATTACCGAGCGACTTGTGCATCGCTTTGCCTTCGCCGTCCACGACCCAACCGTGCGTCAGCACCGCTTTGTACGGTGCTTTGCCCGTGCAGGCAACCGAGGTCAGCAACGAGGATTGGAACCAACCGCGATACTGGTCAGCACCCTCCATATACAGGTCAGCCGGATTGGTAAGTTCGGCGCGCTCGTCCAGCACAGCGGCGTGGGTGGAGCCGGAATCGAACCACACGTCCATAATATCGCTTTCCTTGCGGAAATGATGACCGCCGCAATGGGGACAGGTCGCACCCGCCGGCAAGATCTCGTCCGCCTCGTGGGTATACCAGCCGTTGGAGCCCTCCCGACGGAACAGCTCGGAAACCGACTTGATAAACTCACCGTCGATGATCGGCTCACCGCATTCCTCACAATAGAAGATCGGGATCGGCACGCCCCACAAGCGCTGGCGGGAAATACACCAGTCGCTGCGCTCGCGCACCATCGAGGTGATACGATCCTCGCCCCAGGACGGCATCCATTTGACTTCCTGAATGGCACGCACGGCGTCATCCTTGAAGCTTTCCACCGAGCAGAACCACTGCGCCGTAGCACGGAACAACACCGGCTTCTTGCAGCGCCAGCAGTGCGGATACTGGTGAACGATCTTTTTCATCGCCAAAAGCGAACCGGTCTTATCCATATGGATCGCGATCGCTTTGTTTGCTTCATCGGTGGTCCTGCCGGCACAGATCGAACCGGCTTCCTCCGTCATACGGCCTTCGCCGTCGACCGGCACCACGATGCCGATCTGCTCGTATTTTTTGCAGACATTAAAGTCATCCACGCCGTGACCGGGTGCTGTATGAACGCAGCCGGTACCGCTTTCCAGCGTGACGTGATCGCCCACGATGATGAGCGATTCACGGTCAAGGAAGGGATGACGCGCCGTCATGTACTCCAGTTCCTGCCCCGTAAAGGTGGCAAGAACGGTGTAATCCGTGATGCCGGCAACCGCCAGCGTTTCTTCGGTAAGTGCTTCCGCCAAAATGTAGTTTTCCTCGCCGCACTTGACAACCTGATAGGTGAAGTTCGGACCGAGGCAGATGGCAAGGTTAGCAGGCAAAGTCCAGGTCGTGGTCGTCCAGATCACGAACGAGGTCTTTGCGGGATCAACGCCCTTCGCCGACAGCACGCCGCGCTCGTCTGCCACCGGAAATTTGACATACACCGAATAACAGGGATCCTCGCCGTACTCGATCTCAGCTTCTGCCAGTGCGGTATGGCACTCGGGGCACCAGTACACCGGCTTCAGGCCTTTATAGATATATCCCTTGGTCGCCATCTCACCGAACACTTCGATCTGGCGCGCCTCGAACTCGGGACGGAGCGTCACATACGGGTTTTCCCAATCGCCCAACACACCCAGGCGCTTAAACTGCTCGGTCTGATCGTGAATATAACTCTCCGCAAAATCGCGGCAGATATCGCGCAGCTCGACCGGCGACATCGACAACGCCTTGTCCGTACCTACCTTGGCGCGCGCCTTCAGCTCGATGGGCAGACCGTGCGTATCAAAGCCAGGCACAAACGGTGACTGATAGCCGCTCATATTGTAATACCGCACGATCATATCCTTGATGATCTTGTTCAGCGCGGTACCAATGTGGATATTGCCGTTGGCGTACGGAGGGCCGTCGTGCAGTACAAAACGGGGTTTACCCTCGTTTTTCTTGATAAGCTCCTCGTAAATATGCTCGTTGTCCCACTTTTCGAGGAACTGCGGCTCACGCTGCGGCAGGTTGCCGCGCATGGGAAATTCGGTCTGGGGCAAATTGAGTGTCTGATTGTAATCCTGCTGTTGCATTGTTTTATCTCCTTTGGCAGACGTTTCGTTTATTTGCGCTTTTTACGACGCGGTGTCGGTTCATCGTCATCGTCTGCGCTGATATCATAATCATTGCCGAACTTCAGATTGGAAAACCGAGAAACCGGCTTCATATCCTGTTCCTGATCGGGGAGCGCCACGACCTCTTCAACCGGCGGCGCGACGATCACATCGTCAGTTTTCGTTACTTCCGCGGCTTCGGGGATCGGGATCTCCGCCGTTACAGCGTCCATCGGGGCCGTTTCGACCGCTGCTTGCGGTTCCTCGGCAACCTGCTGGGTCGGTGCCTCCGCTTCCTGTGCAGGAAGCAGGCGCAGCAACTCCAGATGCTCTTTATACAGAGCCAGCATACGCTCCTTAAACGCCGCGACCTCGCGCTGAACGCGTTCTAATTCCTGCTTTTCTTCCTCCACCTGAGCAAGCAGTTGCTGACGCGCCTTTTCAGCCTCTGTTTTTGCCTCTTCCATCAGCTGCTGTGCCTTCTGCTCAGCTTCGCGAAGCACCGTATCACCGGTGCGCTGTGCGTTGAGAAGCGCCGCACGGATGCTGTCCTCGTCGTTACGGTACTCCACCAACTTGTCGGCGAGCACCTTCATTTTTTGAGTGAGTTCCTCTTTTTCCTGTATCAACTGCTGGACCGTGTCGGCACAAGCATCAATAAAATCATCGACCTCTTCGGCACGGTAGCCACGGCCGCGGTTAAATTCCACGTTGCGAATATTCTCCAATGTCATCATGAGAAACTCCTCCTTCAATTCTTTCAGATATATTGCTCCAAGCGGACGATCAGCCGCCCCTTACGCGTCAGCGGACCGATCTGTGCCACGCGAAACCGACCGGCTCCGCGCACCGACAAAATATCCCCTTCGTTTACAGTGGCGGATACAGACAGCTCCGGCATATGATTGACCGATACCATTCCGGCACCAATGCGTCGTGCCGCCTCCTCGCGTGAGGTGCGCAGCGCCACGTGAAGCACCGCATCCAAGCGCGGCGAAGGCACAGTATCCTGCAGCTCACGAAACTCGCGCTTCACAACGATCTCTCCGGTATACGGATACTCCGCACGCACCCCTTCAGAACCGATCTTCGCAACCGACTCCGCTAAAAACGGCGCCAGCTATTCATCCGCCATCACGATCGCCATACCGGGTGTGCACACGATATCCCCCAGCTTGTCCCGACGGATACCCGTTGCCAGCAAGGCGCCCAGAATGTCCCGATGAGTCAACGCAGCCACCGTGCGGTACCGAAACGCTACCGCACGCACGGGAAACAGCGCCTCCTCCGGCGGGATAAACGAGGGAAAAACGCCCAAAATCACGCGTTCCGCATCCGGATAACCGCCGAAAAACAGGGCATCGGACACACCCTTTTCATGCAAGACGGCTCGTGCCACCGCTTGTCGGTGTTCATCCAGAAACCCAACAAAACGGGGACACGAGCGTACAGTACACAGATGACACGCATCCTCGACGCGGGCGCGCAGCAGCGCGTCCTCCTCGGATGCATCAGAAATACAGGCCATTGTTCTCCAGTTCATCCAACAGATCGCCCATAAAACCGACGTTATAGGGCGTGATGATATAGGTGCAGTTGGCGACCTTCTTGATCTGACCGTCGTTGGCATACGCCACGCCGCTCAGGAAGTCAAGAATACGGCGAGCCACATCCTTGTTGGAAGACTCCAGATTCAGAACCACCGTGCGCTTCGCGTTCAGATGATCCGCAATGGTGCTGGCATCGTCAAAACGCTCCGGCTTGACCAATACGACCTGCAGCTGCGCCGTGGCATGAATGTTAACGACCTTGTTTCCTTTGCGGGAAGCATCCTGCTCCGCCGCGCGCTCGGAAGGACGGGACATCAGTTCCGTGCTGCCCTCCTCCTGGATTTCGCGCTCGTCTTCCGCATCACCGAGAAGATCCTGCAATTTTCCGAAAAGACCCATGGTTATTTCCTCCTGCTTACTTAGTATAATCTCTTGCTCCGAAGATTGCCGAACCGATCCGAACCAGTGTTGATCCTTCACGGATAGCCTCCACATAATCCATTGACATACCCATGGACAAAATCTCCATAGTTATATTATCTACATTTTTGTCCTTAATGTCAATAAACAGTTTCCTCATTTGCGAAAAAATTGCACGTTTTTCCGCTTCCGAGGGTAAAATCGGCGGAATTGCCATCAATCCGCGCACCCGAATGCCCTTAAAGCCGGAGATTTTCTCCAACAGTTCCTGCAAATCTTCCGCGGGAACACCGCTTTTGGATACTTCATCACCGATGTTGACCTCGACCAACACATCCACACAGCCCTGCGGCGTTTTCAGGGCAGCTTCAGACACCGCGTGCGCCAGATGCTCACTGTCGACGGATTGGATCATATCTACCTGCCCGACGATACGCTTGACTTTGTTGGTCTGCAAATGTCCAATAAGATGCGCCTGCACGCCGTCAAGATGAAGTTCGTCGCGCTTTTCCAAAAACTCCTGCACACGGTTTTCGCCGATACACGACAGACCGCACGCGAGCGCGGCGTTGATGCGCTCCGGCGGTACGGTTTTGGTGACCGCCATCAGGGTGACCTCCTCGCGAGACCGCCCCGCAGCGTTGCAGGCGTTTTGAATCTGCTCTTCGATGTGTTTCAAATTGTCACGAATATACTCAAACTCACTTGACAAGCTTGCCGTCATACAGATCCTCCCCTTTGATCACCATTTTATCGTACAGCTTCGCGTAGGTTTTATCCTCAAGCATCTCACACACCGAGATCTTGTTTTTCTCGTCGTGATGCAACACGCGAATGCGACGAAACGCCAGCACGTTACCTACCTGCACGTACACGCCCGGCTCCTGTTTTTCGTTAAAATGGATCGCATCATCCGGAATGCGGATGCCGTTATACTCCTGTAAGCGAATCTCGATCTGCTCCACACGGATGGTGGACAGTTCCTGACTCATATTGGTACACTTAAAGATCAGTGCCGCCGTATCGTCAGCACTTTTATTGATCGCCGCCAGTGTCATGGGAATGGCATCACCACTGACAAACGGCATCTTGACCTCCAACTGCCCGCCAACCTTCAGCGCCGCAGCCTTGGAAAGTGGGACCGTACACGCCAGATACCATTCATAGTCCCCGACGATCTTCCCGATACCAGTCTGTTCTACTCGCGGTTGATGCTCGATCACCTTGTGGATCTCTGCGGTGGTCAGCTGCGTCACGTCGTCTGCAACGCATACCGTTTCATAGCCGTCCAACTGGCTGATAAAATACCCCGCCGCAGGAGATGAAACACTGCTTTCCGCCGGTTGAAACGTGCCGGCAAGCTCCTTACGTTCGGTGCGCAGGGCGGTTAATCTCTCGTTAAAATTCTCTACGCGGCCGATCGTCAGTTGCTTTTTGTTCAGCAGTTCCAACAAACGGGTGTGTAACGCATTCATTTCGTGAAAGGTCAGTGACTGCGCCTCGGTGGCGATGGACAGCCACACTTCGTTGATCTGCTGGTTGATCGTGGATAAATTGACACGATTTGAGGTCCCCTGTGCATTGATCGATTCCAACACTTTGATCTCGTCGTCCAGCAGATCCAGTTTTTGCTGCCGTAACGCATCGCCCTCGCTGAGATAGACCTCTGCGAT
Source organism: Clostridia bacterium (assembly GCA_017936615.1). Classification (GTDB taxonomy): domain Bacteria; phylum Bacillota; class Clostridia; order Oscillospirales; family Acutalibacteraceae; genus RGIG3009. The sequence goes on from JAGBFF010000031.1 coordinate 30,088, forward strand.
CGTGCCACCGCGCGACACGCGGCCGCCATTTTGGATAGTATAGAACAAATACCCCTCAGGCTTATCCTTGATCACCGTTTCGGTACGGTATACGACACCCGTTGTCTCCACCGTCTGATATCCGGTCGCCCGTACGATGGTTTCGGTCTCCAACGGCGACACCAAGATCAGGTATCCCTGCACGCCGACGTAGACCAGCAACAAGGCTGCAGCGGCGATCGCCAGTATACGTTTTACAACAGGATTCATTCGGCGTCACCGCCCTTTCTCACACTATTTCCTGTATCAAGCGTTCTGCTTGCTGCAGAACATCACCGTCATCGACGTACAATGGTGTCATCCATGCCTGATGACGGAACCACGACAGCTGTCGCTTGGCATACCGACGGCTGCCCTGGCGAATAGCATCTGCCGCAGCTTCCAGAGAGCATTCTCCGGTAAAATACGGTTCCAATTCCTTGTATCCGATTGCCTGACGGATGGTATCGGCTTGCGGCTGAGAGCGCAGCCACTGTGCCTCCTCCGTCAGCCCCCGCTCAAGCATCTGCGTGACACGACGGTCAATGCGATCGTACAGCACCGCACGGTCGCGGAAATCCAAGCGGATCCCACAAGGTCGATACGGTGACGGCTGACGGCGCGACTCTTCGTTTTGCTGCGTGATGGTACGACCCGTCGTCTGAAAGATCTCCAATGCGCGGACGATACGGCCACGGTCGTTGGGATGCAGACGCGCCGCGGTAGTGGGATCCACCGCTGCCAGTTCCGCAAGCAACACCTCGGTGCCTTCCTGCTCGGCACGGCAATTCAGCGCTTCACGCACGGCGCGGTCGGCAGGCTGTTCCTCATACTGCAGGTTGTCCACGACCGCCTGAATATACAAGCCTGTACCGCCGCACAGAATCGGCAATTTGCCGCGGTGATGCACCTCGCGGATCACCGCGTGAGCAGCGGTGGCATAACGCGCTACGCTATACGAGGTATTCGGCGACAAAAACCCCATCAAGTGGTGAGGGATGCCTGCCATTTCGTCCTCGGTAGGACGCGCCGTTCCTACGCGCAAGCCGTCATACACCTGCATCGAATCCGCAGAGATCACCTCGCCGTCAAAACGACGACAAAGCTCGACCGCCAGCGCCGTTTTCCCCGACGCAGTCGGTCCGGCGATCACCACCAACGGTATCCGGCCTACTGCCATGGTCGATTCTCCTTTATACAATACGTCCGAACTGTTTTTCGATCTCGCGCGCGGTCAACTCAAAGCACACAGGGCGACCGTGCGGACAGGTACGCACATCATCCTGATACAGCACCCGCTCCGCCAATTTTTGCAATTCCTGCGGTGTGCTACTGTCGCCGGCCTTGACCGCCGCGCGGCACGCCACCGAATGATAGATCCAATCCAGCCGTGCGGTTGTGACCTCACGCCGACCTCCGAGCAGCCCACCTGCGATCTCGCGCAAGCTTTCCGCAATATCGCCGTCAGCGAGCACCATCGGTGCTGCTCGTACCAACAGCGAACCGCCCCCAAATTCTTCGATCTCAAATCCCGCTTCGGTCAATGCTTCTTCGGACGACATTAGAGCATCCAGCTCCTCCCGACTGAAAGAGACCGTCAGGGGTGTAAGCAACAACTGAGCATCACTGTGATCGGATTTTCGTAGTTCATTATAGAGAAGCCGCTCGTGTGCGGCGTGTTTGTCAATGAAATAAACCGAACCTCGCCATTCTGCCACAATGTACGTGTGCAGCACCTCGCCTACCAGACGTACCGGCTCCGGCGTTTCCACGAAAGTCGGCTCCTCCGCAACGACCGTTTCGGGGACAGCAGGCAACGGCGGTTCCTCCGGTGTCACCGTTTCCTTAACGATCGGGCGGAAAAATTCCTGCGACAGCGGCGTTTCGTCACGCAAAGCTCCGCCACGCGGCGCCGGATGCTTATTCCATGTCGGCGGCATGGTGTGTGTCGGCGTTTTTGTGATCGGCAGCGATTCTGCAGACAGCGGCACCGTATCGATACGGTGCGCGATCTGCTTCGCTGTTGCTGCCGCCGGGCGCGACGGCAGCTCCGCCATCGGCTCACGCACAGGTGCCGCGAAGGTCGCCTGTTTGGGTGTGCTATCTCCCTCCAGCGCGGATTTCACACCATGATACACCGCGTCAAACACCGGTTTTTCGTTAACAAACCGCACCTCGATCTTTGCCGGATGGACATTGGCATCCACCGTTTCGGGCGGCATATCCACATTCATCACACAGGCGGGAAATTTGCCGGCCATCACCGCTCCCTTGTACGCTTGCTCCAGCGCTGCCATGGCGGTACGCGTCTTGACATAACGACCGTTGATAAAGAAATGCTGCATCGTGCGATTGGCGCGTGCCGCCTCAGGACGGCAGATATATCCATGCACGTGAATACCGCCGAGGGTATAGTCGATCGGGATCAGCGTTTTAGCAAACTCCCTGCCCAACACCGCGCCGATGCAGGAATACAGATCACTGTCACCGGGGGTCAGCAATTCCTCACGTCCCTCGCGGATAAACCGAAAGGATATCTCGGGATGCGACAGTGCCAACCGATCCACAACGCCGGCGACGGCATTCGCCTCACCGACATCTTTTTTGAGAAATTTCATACGCGCAGGGACATTATAAAACAGATCCCGCACGCAAATTGTCGAACCACGGGGACAGCCGACATCCGACAGCGAAACTTCTTCGCCGCCCTCCAACCGATAACAGGTCCCCGCCAGATCATCCTCTGTCCGCGTGATCAGCTCCACGCGCGACACCGCCGCGATCGACGCCAACGCTTCTCCACGAAAACCAAGCGTGCCGATCCGTTCCAGATCCGCTTCCTCGCGGATCTTGCTGGTGGCGTGGCGCAAGAACGCCGTCGGCACGTCCTCGCGGGCGAAGCCGCAACCGTTATCCGACACCGACAGGAAGGTCACGCCGCCGTTCTGTATTTCGACGGTGATGGAGGTCGCACCGGCATCGATCGCGTTTTCCACCAGCTCTTTTACTACCGACGAAGGACGTTCTACCACCTCACCGGCGGCGATCAACTCCGCAGTGTGCTTATCCAGTACCTGTATTTTTGCCATAGTGCTCCCTCCTTTTCATCAATACGATTGTGCCTCGCGGTTGAGTTCGTACAATACCTGCATCGCCTCGATCGGTGTCAGTACGTTGACATCCAGATCGCGCAGGCGACGGATCAGGTCGTTATCCACCGCAGGTAGCAGCGACAGCTGACCGTTGTCCTCCGCCACAGGAGCAGCACGCTGCACCACCGTGGTTCCGGTTTCGTTCAGCTCCTGCAAAATCTCACGGGCACGTGAGACCACCGTGTCCGGTACACCGGCGAGCTTTGCTACTTCGATGCCGTAGCTTTCATCGGCAGGTCCGCGCACGATGCGACGCAAGAAGGTGATGTCATCCCCGTGCCGTTTGACCGCAATGCTGTAGTTTTTCACGCCATCCAGCTGATTCTCCATTACCGTCAACTCGTGATAGTGGGTCGCAAACAACGTCTTAGCACCGATGCGGCGAGGATCAGCCACATACTCCAGCACGGCGCGTGCAATACTCATACCATCAAAGGTCGAGGTGCCGCGGCCGATCTCGTCAAATACGATCAGACTGTTAGCTGTGGCGTGCTTCAAAATCGTCGCCACCTCGCTCATTTCCACCATAAAGGTAGACTGTCCTGACGCCAGATCGTCTGACGCGCCGACACGAGTAAAAATGCTGTCTACAATGCCAATGGTCGCGCTTTCTGCCGGTACAAAACTACCGATCTGCGCCATCAGCGTAATAAGCGCCGTTTGGCGCATATAGGTCGATTTACCCGCCATATTCGGGCCGGTGAGGATCACCACACGGTTTTGGCTCTGATCCAGCTGCACGTCGTTCGGCACGAACGGGATCTTCTGCAGCGACTCCACCACCGGATGGCGACCGTTCTTAATATGGATCGTGCCGCTCATATCAATAATCGGGCACACGTAATTGTTCCGCAGCGCCACCTCCGCCAGCGCGCACAGCACGTCGAGCGTTGCTACCGACTCGGCGGTCATCTGAATCCGCGACAGCTCCGCAGCCACGGCACGACGCACCTCGGCAAACAGCTCGTACTCCAACGCGATGGAGCGATCCTTTGCGCCCAGCACGCGGGCCTCCAATTCTTTGAGCTCCTGCGTGATATACCGTTCGGCGTTCGCCAGTGTTTGCTTGCGTATGTAATGCTCCGGCACCTGCTCGGCAAAGCTGCGGGATACCTCAATATAGTACCCAAACACGCGGTTATAGCCGACCTTCAGTGTGCGGATGCCGGTGCGCTCCTTTTCTTCCGCTTCGATGCGGGCAATGATACCCGTGCCGTCGGTCATATCCAGCCGCAGCTCGTCCAGCTCGGCGTGGTAGCCGTGGCGAATGACACCGCCCTCCTTAACCGTCAGTGGCGGATCGTCTACGATCGCCCGACCGATCAGTGAATACACGTCCTCCAGCGGATCGATATGCTCACGCAGATCGTTCAACAGGGTGCTTCTGACTCCCTGCAGCCGCTCACGCACGGGGGCCAAACGACTGATGGTATGGTGCAATGACCGCAGTTCCTTGGCGTTGACGCTGCCGTACACCACACGGGACATAATACGCTTCAGATCATATACGCCCGCCAACAACTCCTGCAGCTCCTCGCGGCGCATCGGATCGTGAACCAGCTCGTCCACCGCGCCCTGGCGGCGCGTGATCTGTGCAGGATGTAGCAGCGGCTGCTCGATCCATGCGTGCATCAAGCGCGCACCCATCGACGTCCGCGTACGATCCAATACGCCAAGCAAAGAGCCCTGCTTTTTGCCGCTGCGCAACGTTTCCACCAATTCCAAATTGCGGCGTGTGGCCAGATCCAGACGCATATACTGAATATCGGAGTACACATCCAGATACGCCATACGCTCCAGGCCGATCTTCTGCGTCATATACAGATAATGCAGGGTACAGCCCAGTGCGCGCACTGCCGAGAACTTCTCATCCAGCTCCATATCGCGCAGCGAGCCCTTTTTGAAATGCTCCAGAATGGTGGCCTCGGCGGCACCGTAATCAAAGCTGGCAAGCTCCGCCTGCTCCGGTTGAACCATCAAGCGATCGGTTAAGAACGTAACAGTCATGGTGTCGCCCATTGCCACATCGTTAAGCAACACCTCGCGCGGCGAGAACCGCGACAGCTCATTGATCAGTCGTGCACGAATATCGGTGCCGGTGAGTTGGCACACGTGGAGGTCACCGGTCGAGGTGTCGGCAAAGCACAGTCCCGCATCAACAAAGCCGTCTCCCGCAAATACCGTGCACAGGTAGTTGTTGCGGGTCTCCTCCAGCATACTGCCTTCGATGACGGTACCGGGGGTGATGATACGCACCACGTCGCGCTTCACAAGGCCCTTGGCAGTTGCGGGATCCTCCGTCTGCTCGCAGATAGCGACCTTGTAGCCCTTGTTGACGAGCCGCGCAATATAACTCTCGCAGCTGTGAAACGGTACACCGCACATCGGGGCGCGCTCCTCCTGTCCGCAATCCCGACCGGTGAGCACAAGTTCCAGTTCGCGGGATGCCAGCTTAGCATCCTCGAAAAACATCTCGTAAAAATCACCCAAGCGAAAAAACAGAATACACTGCGGATATTGTTCTTTGATCGCCAGATACTGCTGCATCATCGGCGTGAGCGGTGCCATACCGATCACTCTCCCTGCTTAAACTTAAAAATCACTTTTAGTGGCAGCCACCGCAGCTGCTGCAATTGCCGCTGCAAGAGTGCTCGTCATAATCATCGGGATCAAGACCCTGCGCCGCCATGTTAAGGATCGCACTGACCGCATTGGTCAGCTTGTCCATCTCCGTTTTTGCCTCGTTGTATGCCGCCATCGACTCGTTCGCCATCACCTTGGCATACACCTCACGGATCTCTACGTTAAGTGCGCGAAGCTTCTCCTCATCCTGCTCCTCACCTTTGGCAGATTCAGCGTTGATCGCCATACGCTTCAGGTTAAACTCGCCGATAAGTGCCTGCAACGCTTCGTCCTCGTCAGCGCGCGCCTGTGCCATCTGCACCTTAACAAAACGCTCGTCCTGCTGGATCGCGCGACCCAGTTCCTTCGCCATTTCCAAAATCTGTTCCATTGTGTGTTCCTCCTTAAATAATTTCACCTGTTAATATAAAACTGCGTGCGCTGGTGATACGTACCGTGACACTTTCACCGATGCGGGCGGGATCGCCCTGCACACGTACAATACTGTTTTCGGGGAGCCGCGCCTCAAGATACTCGCCGGCATCACTCTCCAGCAAAGCCTTCTGCTCGGTTCCCACCAACGCTTGCAACCGCTCGGCGGACAGCGTTTCCTGCAGAGCGGTCATCTCGCGGAACCACGCGGTTTTCTCCTCTGCCGAGATCGGATCCGGCATTTTCGCCGCCGGTGTTCCTTCACGCGGTGAGAAGATAAAGGTAAACAGCGACACGAAACCGACCTCGCGGATCAGCGACAGTGTCTGCTCAAAATCCTCCCGCTGCTCGCCGGGGAAACCCACGATCACGTCGCTGGTAAATGCAATGCCCGGCACGGTTTTTCGCGCGTAGCGGATCAACTCCAGATACTGCTCACGCGTGTAGCCGCGGTTCATCTCCTTCAGCACACGGTTGCTGCCCGACTGAAACGGCAGATGGAAGTGCCGCGACACCTTTTCGCACTGCGCGATAGTGTCGAACAGTTCCGGTGTCGCATCCTTTGGGTGGGAGGTCATAAACCGAATGAGAAACTCGCCCGGAATGGCGTTCAGCCGGCGCAGCAGTTCAGGGAAGTTGACACCGTGCGCCTCGCCCTTGCCGTAGGAGTTGACGTTCTGCCCCAGCAGCGTGATCTCTTTATACCCCTGCCGCACCAGCTCACGCGCCTCTGCCAAAATACATTCAGGATCACGGCTGCGCTCCCGTCCTCGCACGTGCGGTACGATGCAGTAGGTGCAGAAATTGTTGCACCCGTACATGATCGGCAAAAACGCCTTAAAAGTGCCGTCTCGATGGGTCGGGATCCCCTCGGCGATCACGCCATCACACGACGGGATCTCCACCACACGGCGGCGCTCGACGAGCGACTTGACCAGCAATTCCGGCAAACGGTGCTGTACATGCGTGCCAAACAGCAGACCGACGAACGGGTAGCTTTGGTAAAACTTTTTTGCGATATGCTCCTGCTGTACCATACACCCGCACACGGCGATAAGCACCTCGGGACGACGGCGCTTGAGCGCCTTAAGTGCACCCACGTTACCGAACACACGGTCCTCGGCATGCTCGCGCACCGCACAGGTGTTAAACAGAATGAAGTCGGCTTCCTCCGGATTTTCGGTAAAACCGAACCCCATCTGTGCAAGCTGACCCTTCATATGCTCCGAGTCCGACACGTTCTGCTGACAGCCGTAAGTACGGACGCACGCCAGCGGTGACACGTCGGGTCGGCGTTCTTCATAAAACCGTCGGACCTGCTGCATAAACGGCTGCTGCCGCTCCAGCTCCTCAGGTGAGATCACACGGGTATTTGCCATGAATGTCCCCCATTACCGCACCGCCGAACGACGGTGCAGATGAATTTCGATAATTAGATATATTATAGCAAATTCCGCGCCGTTATTCAACACTATTTCGCGCTCTGAAGAAAAGATTTTGCAAATTACGAAAAAGGTGTTTATTTTTCCCGACAAAAGCAATATAATAAGGCTATTAGGGGGCGTTATGATGAAAAACACCTTTTTACCCGGTATCCGGCGGGTGCATTTCGTCGGCATCGGTGGCTCGGGTATGAGCCCGCTTGCCGAAATTTTACATTCCCAAGGCTTTATCATTACCGGATCGGATGTCAACGAATCGGATAACCTCGCGCGGATGCGTCGGCTGGGCATTACCGTTATGATGCCTCAGGCGGCAGAAAACATCGGTGACGCCGAGTTGGTAGTCTACACCGCCGCCGTGCAGGCGGACAATCCCGAACTGATCGCCGCGACCGAGCGTGGCATTCCGCTGATGGAGCGTGCCAAGCTGCTCGGACTGCTATCTCGCGGCTTTGCTTCCACCGTTGCGGTTGCGGGTACGCACGGAAAAACAACCACCTCGTCGATGGTATCTCAAATTTTGCTGCAGGCCGGGCGGGATCCGTCGGTGTTCATCGGCGGCCGTCTGCCGCTCATTGATGCCAACGGTCGTGCGGGTGACTCGGATATTTTCGTGTGCGAAGCGTGTGAGTTTAAGGATCATTACCTTGAAATGACCCCCGCGATCTCCATCGTACTCAACGTAGATGCCGATCACTTGGATTATTTTGGCTCGTTGGAGGGTGTCATTTCCTCATTCCGCAATTTTGCCACTCAAACAACGCAAGCTCTCATCATCAACGCTGACGACCCCAACACCTGCCGCGCTATCGAAGGTCTGGATCACGCACGCATCATCCGCTTTGGTTTGTCGGATGGCTGTGAATGGCAGGCGAAGAATCCCCACGTCGAGGACGGTGCCTACGGCTGTTACGAGCTGTACTACAATGGCGAAAAACTCGCTGACGTGCGGCTGGGCGTTCCCGGATGGCACAACATACTCAACTCCCTAGGTGCTGCCGCCGCCGCCTATCTGTGCGGTGCTACCGGTGAGGAAATTGCCGACGGTCTCGCCGCCTTCCACGGTGCGGGACGCCGCTTTGAATTCCTCGGTACGGTCGGCAGGATCACTATTGCTGACGATTACGCCCACCATCCCACCGAGATCGAAGCGACTCTGAAGGCCGCTAAAGCAATGCCGTATGATCGCGTGTGGGCAATCTTCCAGCCCTTCACCTTCTCGCGCACTGCGCGTCATCTGGACGAATTTGCAACGGCGCTGGCTATCGCCGACGAGGTGATCGTCAGTGACATTATGGGTTCCCGCGAGACGAACGAATGGAACGTATCTTCCAAACAGATCACCGATCAGATCGACGGTGCACACTACCTCGCCACCTTCGAGGAAATCAGCCATTTCGTAGCGGATAACGCGAAGCCCGGTGACCTGATCCTTACCATGGGCGGCGGCGACGTGTACAAATGCGCGCGCATGATCCGCTCACTACTGGAAAACAAATAATGCAAAAGAACCGGCTCGATGAGCCGGTTCTTTTATTATCCGATCACTTGTTCCGCGTACCGCACCGTTTCCATAGCATCCTTCGCATAATGGTCGGCGCCGATCTTGTCGGCGTAGTCTTTCGTCAGCACCGCGCCGCCCACGATGACCTTGCACCACGGTGCTTGCTCTTTCAACAACGCGATCGTTTCCTCCATCGCCGGCACGGTCGTGGTCATCAGCGCACTGAGTCCCGCCAACGGCGCGTGACGTTCGATCACAGCCTGCGCCACCGTCTCGGGCGGCACATCGCGGCCGAGGTCAATCACCTCAAAGCCATAGTTCTCCAACAGCAGCTTGACGATGTTCTTGCCGATATCGTGGATATCTCCCTTGACGGTCGCAAGCACAAACGGGCCCGCCGACGCAGGTGCGGCCTCCGTCGCCACCATAAACGTTTTAATGCTTTCAAACGCGCTCTTCGCCGCCTCGGCACTCATCAGCAGCTGCGGTAGGTACACGGTCTTTTTTTCAAACCCTTCTCCCACCAAATTCAGCGCAGGAATGATCTCGCCGTTTACGATCTCCAGCGGCGGTGTAGTCTGCAGCAACACTGCCGTCGTCTCACCAGCCTTATCTTTGAGGCCGCGAACGATTGCCTGCTGCAGCTCGCTCGCTGCCGTCAGCGGCGAGGCGGTGACCGTCTGTGCCGACGGCACAGCGGCGGCAAACGACTCCGCTGCCCGAATGTAGCCTTCACAGTTGGGGTCAAGGCCGTTCAAGGCTTTGTAGCTGTGATACACCTTCTGCATTTCGGCAGAAAACGGATTCATGATCGCCGCCGACAACCCGCTCGCCAACGCCATCGCAAAGAACGTGCCGTTGAGCGCCTCACGGCTCGGCAAACCAAAAGATACATTGGACACGCCAAGCGAGGTGTGGCAACCGAGCTCCGTGCGGATGCGTCGCAGTGCCTCCAACGTAACCGCGGCAGCGGTCGCATCTGCGCTGACCGCCATCGTCAGCGTATCAAAGATCAAGTCGTGCTTTTCGATACCGTACGCGGCAGCAGTATCGACGATCTTACGGGCAATTGCCAGACGTCCCTCCACCGTTTCGGGAATCCCGTCCTCATCCAGCGTCAGTGCCACGACCAAGCCGCCGTATTTCTTCACGAGCGGAAACACAGCGTGCATGCTTTCCGCTTTGCCATTGACGGAATTCACCATCGCCTTGCCGTTGTAGCACCGCAGTGTACCTTCCATCGCAGCCACATCCGCCGTATCGATCTGCAACGGGAGATCGGTAATTGCCTGCAACTCGCACACCGCCGTTTTCAGCATCGTCGGCTCGTCAATATCCGGCAGACCTACATTCACATCCAGAATGTGCGCTCCCGCCTCTTGCTGGCGAATGCCTTCGTTCAGAATATAGTCGATCTCGTTGTTGAGCAACGCTTGCTTGAAGCGCTTTTTGCCCGTTGGGTTGATGCGTTCGCCGATGAGCAACGGTATCTCGCCAAAAGAAACCGCACGTGCATACGAGGACACCACCGTGCGTTGCTTATTTGTCAACGGCAGCGGCACCGCTGTCGCCGTAGCAGCAGTCAAAGCACGGATATACTCCGGTGTCGTGCCGCAGCAGCCACCGACCACACGAAGCCCCTCACCGGTCAGTGAGGATAACTCTTCCGCAAAGGCAGCGGGAGTAACGTCGAATACCGTCTTTCCGTCCACCACCTGCGGCAGGCCGGCATTGGGCTTGAGCACCACCGGTACTGAGGCAACTCGCAGCAGGTCTTCCGCCACACCCCGCAGCTGCTTCGGCCCGAGCGAACAGTTCGCACCGATCGCATCAGCACCCATACCCTCCAGCAGGGCGACCATCGCCGCCGGAGAAGCACCCGTCATCAGCTTGCCGTCCTCACCGTAAGCGTTCGTCACGATCACCGGCAGCGTGCTGTTTTCCTTGGCGGCGAGCAGCGCTGCTTTGGTCTCGTAGCTGTCGTTCATCGTCTCGATCACGATAAGATCGGCGCCGTATTTGACGCCAAATTGTACGGTCTTGGCAAACACCGCCACCGCATCCTCAAAATCCAGATCACCAAGCGGGCGGAGCAGCTTGCCCGATGGGCCAATGTCGAGTGCCACAAACCGCGGACGATCCGCCGACACCGCGGCACGCGCCGTGCGAGCGTTTTCCACTGCCGCGCGGATAATATTTTCCAATTCGTTATCATCGAATTTCAGCGAATTAGCACCAAAGGTATTGGTGCACACCACGTGACTGCCCGCCTCGTAGTACTGCCGATGGATCTCGGTGATGATCTCGGGATGGGTCAGGTTCCAGCGTTCAGGATACTCCCCCGGCTGCAGACCGCGCGCCTGCAGCAGGGTTCCCATACCGCCGTCCAAATAAATAATATTATCTTTCAGGAATTCAGAAAACGTCATAGTTTCGCCTTCTTTTCTTTGATACCGATAAACGCTGTCACCGATTTGGAGGGTGACATCAGCAAACTATCGTTGAGACACACACCGATCTTATGCGTACAGTCGAGTACACGGAATATGTCACGCTGTGCCGCAAGCGGCAGATCACCGTAGCCGGGGCTGAAGCGCGAAGGAGCGGACGCACCGTACCGCTCTGCCACCTCATCACAAAACCGATCGCAGAGTACTTCGATACGTTCTGCACCGAGGGCTTGTATCATCAACGCTTTTGATGGCGACAACCGACTGTACTTAGCGATCAGTCGATCGGCGGCAACTCCCACCGTTGCCGCAAACAATACGGCGCGGTCACACCCATCAAAATACGCCGCCAAATCGTCGGAGGATAACGAAAACCGACCGAAATCGCACAATGTTCCGCGCACGGTCACGGGAAATTCGTCATAGCACACCGTATTGGTCAAACCGTCGCGCAGTTCGTCCCAGCAGGCATACAGCAGATCCAGCGCCGCCGCGTCTGCCTCACGGCAGCCGGCATAACGCAGAACGTCCGTCACGTTCAGCGGCAGCTCGTCATACCGCACAATCATCGTACTCATCGTCCCAAAATCGCGGACAGATTGGCCTGAATACGCTCGGCAACGTCCGGCTTGTTCATCGAATAGACGTGGACATTGGTGATGCCGTTCGCATACAGGTCGATGATCTGATCGGTCGCATAAACAATACCCGCCTGCTTCATCGCGGCCGGATCATGCCCGAATTTATCCACCAAGCTCTTAAACCGTTGCGGCATAAACGAACCCGACAGCTTGACGGCGCGCTCCACCTGGTTCGCGTTGGTGATCGGCATGACGCCGGGAATGACCGGTACGGTAATCCCCGCTTCGCGGATCTTATACAGGAAATTGTACAGTAGATTGTTGTCAAAAAACATCTGCGTGGTCAGGAAATCACAACCGGCTTCCACCTTCTCCTTCAGGTAGCGGATATCCGTCTTTTGATCCGCACTTTCGGGATGAATTTCCGGATAACACGCTGCACCGATACAAAAATCCCGATCGGCTTCCTTTAATTCCCGCACCAGATCGATGGCATAGCGATAATCCCATCCACTACGGTCAGCATCCAGCATATCGGCAGGAATGTCCCCACGCAGCGCCATTACGTTTTGAATTCCCGCCGCCTTGATGGCCTCGATCTTTTCCCGCACCGTTTCACGCGAAGAGGAAACGCAGGTCAGGTGAGCCAGTGTCGGCACACCGTACAACTCCTTGATATTTTTCGCAATATCCAACGTGTAGCGGCTGGTACCGCCGCCCGCGCCGTAGGTCACGCTCATAAACGAGGGACGCAGCTTGGCAATCTCCTCCGTCGCCGTTTTCACACTGTCAAACGCCGTCTCCGTTTTGGGAGGGAAAACCTCGAATGACAGGGATAGCGTCTCGTTTTTCATCAATTCTGCGATTTTCATATGCTTCGCCTTCTTCCTACAGCCATTATATACCACCTGTTTCTCATAATCAAGAAAAAAGTCCCTCACCGTATGATGATGTGCCGTAACGAAGGTTTTGAAAACAAGTGGTAAAGACAATCGGTACGGTATATTGCAGAAAATCTAAAATATATTTGGAGGAAACTGCAATGAAATCATTATTTGAACAAATGGGTGGAACTTATACGAAA
>JAGBFF010000032.1 GCA_017936615.1 Clostridia bacterium
CTGTCCACGACAGAACTCGGCTTACAGGCTCACTCGACGCGCATCCGCTTTTAGCGGATGCGCGTTTCTGTTTTCTTGACAAATCCCGAACTTTTCGGTATGCTATACTTGGAGGGATATGTATGAAGACGATTCGTATTGTTTCTTTTGCATTAGCTTTCCTTATGGTGATCACCGGTCTTACTGCGTGCGGTTCCGATGAGCCGCAAACAAGCGGTACCAGCAGCACGGTTTCGGGGACAACGACCGCAACGACGCTGGAGAATGCAGCGGTTTCGACAACCGGTACGCAAAGCGGTGAGCCGACCGTGTCGGAAACGGTGTCACAAGATGTAACTACCGTGACCGAGCCTGCAGCATCCACTACGACAGGTGCGGCTGTATCCACTGCGGCAACCAAACCGACCGGCGGCAACAAGGTGACGACCACGGCGGCGACTACCGTAAAGACTACGGTGACAACGCAACCGCAGTCCAAACCTCCGGTGAAGCCCAATCCTGTGAAACTGACGGCACTGTCGACCGATGAGTATTACGGTTATCAGTATCTGGCCGGTAATGGCGGCTCGACGGCGGTTTACGAGTGTGTGGCTTCCGGTATTGAGAAAATGCAGGACGAGATCTCGTTGGAGAATACCGGTGTTGCTCTTTCCGAAAAGGATCTGAAATCGGTGATGCGCTGTTACCACGCGGATTATCCGCAGCATTTCTGGTATAATGGCGCATATAGTTACGTTATGAACGGTTCCGGCGAGGTGCTGTCCGTCAAGCCGACCTACACGATGACGACCTCGCAGAAGCAGACCGCCCAGCAGAAGGTAGACAAAGCGGTTAAGGATTTGCTGGAAAAAGCAGCATACGGCCAAACAGAGTATGACCGCGAATTGATTTTGCATGATGCCTTGGCCGATCGCGTAAAATATGTTGACGGCACCAACGCACACAATTTGTATGGTGCGCTTGTCGAAGGTAAGGCGGTTTGTGAAGGATACGCTCGCGCATTTCAGTACTTACTGTATCAGGCCGGTATGCAATGCTTGTTCGTGGAAGGGACCAGCGTGCGTCCGGGCAGCAGCAAGGGCGAGGCACACGCCTGGAATGTTGTGAAAATCAACGGGAAATACTATCATACCGACGTAACGTGGGACGATCAGTCGGACTCGCTGTTCTCTGTGATACACGCTTTCTTTGATTTGAATGATGCGTTTATCAAGGAAGGACACACGATCAGTGCTGACAATCCGTATCCTATTCCGAGCTGTAACTCTACGAATGACAGTTATTTCGTTCATGAGAATATCGAATTGAAGACGTTTACCGTCGACAAGATCGCGGAGCTTTTTGTTAGGGGTAACGGCACGGCAACGATCTATCTTTCGAAAAACACGGTCAACGAGTTTTTGACTTGGTTTCAGGCGAATCTGTCAGATATCAGCGCAGCCGCGAATTTGAAAGGTAAGTCCTTTTCGATTCAATATTGCGGCCGCGAGGTAATTATCACGACAAAGTAAGCACCCTATTTAGAGTGGAGGAATATCAAAATGAGCAAAAAAGTGATTCTGTGTGCAGACAGCACCTGCGACCTCAGCCCTGAACTGAAAGAACGCTATGGTGTCCACACCTATCCGTTCCACGTTTCGCTGGGTGAGGATACCTACAGTGACGGTGTGGATCTGATGCCGGACGATATTTATCGTATTTACCACGAAAAGCATATTCTGCCCAAGACGGCCGCGATCAACATGGCGGAGTATATCGACTTCTGCGAGCAGTTTATCGACGACGAGCACGAGGTCGTCTATATCAATCTCGGTTCCGGCCTGTCCACCTCGCACAACAACTGCCGTCTGGCGGCAGAGGAGCTGCCGGGTTTGTATGTAGTCGACAGTTGTAATCTGTCGACCGGTATGGGTCTGCTGGTGCTGGAAGCGGCACAGCGCATTGCCGAGGGTAAGTCGGCGAAGCAGGTGGCGGAAGAGGTGCAGGCACTGGCCTGTAAGGTAGAAGCCAGCTTTGTTATCGATACGTTGGAGTTCTTGCACAAAGGCGGTCGTTGCTCCGCTCTGGCTATGATGGGCGCGAATCTGTTGCAGCTCAAGCCCTGCATTGAGGTGGATAATACGTCCGGTAAGATGGGCGTCAGCAAGAAGTATCGCGGCTCACTGGATAAGGCGCTGCAGCAATACGTGTACGATCGCCTGAAGGATCGTGACGATATCCGTACCGACCGCATTTTCATCACACACTCCGGCATTTCGGAGGAGCGCATCGAGTTGGTGCGTCAGGCAGTTTGCGAATGCAAGCAGTTTGATGAGATCCTCGTTACCCGTGCCGGCTGCACCATTTCCTCCCACTGTGGCCCTAACACGCTGGGTATTCTGTTCATGACGAAATAAGTAAAAAACAAAACTGATGCTCACCCCCACAGGGTGAGCATCAGTTTTTCTATCAATAGGCTCAAGGCGCCGCCGAGAAGGAGCAGGGCAAAGCGTTGCCAGCGCCGCTGGCGGCGTGCGCGGCGCAGTCCGGTATAGCCCTCCTGCGACTGCAGTACCCGTTGCGCCTCATCGTGCAGAAGCTCTTCATCCTCGTCTGCACACGCCGGACGCACTACCAGAAACGCCCGCTCAAAATACGGGCTTCCTGTGCCGGTGACCTCCACGATCTGACGGCTGACCCCTTTTATCATTACGCGCCACTCCTCGTTCCTGTTGTCTCGGAACGAGTATGGGTCAGCGGCGGTGATTTATGCAAAAAATGAGGGTAAAAATTCCGTCGAAATCGCGTGTCAGACAAGGCAATATAACTCTTTGTAATAATTTGGTTTTCACAGTTTTGGTGGAAAACTATGTGGAAAATGTGAACAAATCGCGGTTTCAAAGGGGTTTTCACAGGCGTTTGCCGTCGAAAAACCCGCAAATTTCCACTTTTAAGAATTTTTTTGCATACAAACTGTTGAATTTTTCACCGCATACCGATGCATCACGGCATGCGTCCGGTGAGATATTGCACCGAGCGTTCGACAGCATCGCGCGAATTGCCCCAATCCGCCCCTTCACTGCTGCTTCGATAGTCAAACATTTTGCAGAAATGTGCCACATCTCCGTGGAGTTCGTTCAGGGTGCGCCGTGATAGCTCTGCGGCGACTTTGGCGAAATCCGGCACCAGCTTTTTATTCATACCGCCGCCTTCCGCGGCACTGACAAGCGCAGTAAAATGGGGGAGGCACAACTGCGGCTGTTCTGCAAATAGCTTGCGGAAGTCCTCTTCGTTTTCCCACAGGCGGCAGACGGTGGCAAGCATCCGTACCATCGCCCAATCAACCTGTTGGCACAGGAAACAGGTGGCGTGGCGTTCCTCGGCGCTCTTGGCCTGCTTGCGGCTGCTCTTGCCGACGATCGGCTTTCCTTTGAACACCTGCTGCTCCAGCTCTGCCAAATGACTTTCCAGCATCAGCGCGACACCCAAGCGGTTGCGCTGTTTTAAGATCAGGCGATAGTGGTCGATGCAAAAGCCAAGACGGTTGGTTTCAATGCGGATGTCAGGCTCCATCATCGCGGCACCCGTGATATACTCCGCGACGCGCTTCTCCAGCAGGTCACGCATCCGGCAAATGGGACAGCCGTCCTTCGGCTCAAACACCTCGCTTACGGGAATACTGGTAATATCCTCACGCATGGTAACACATCCTTTCCTGTCCAGTATACCAATATCTTGTGGTCGGCACAAGTTTTTTTGAAAAAACAGCGGATTTTTTTGAAGAAAGGCTTTGAATTTCCATATAGATGGTGTATAATATGTTCATATTGAATTAGGAGGTCAAAATTATGCCTTTGGTAAATACGAAAGAAATGTTTCAGAAAGCGTATGAGGGCGGTTATGCCATTGGTGCGTTCAATGTCAATGACATGGAGATCGTGCAAGGTATCGTCGATGCTTGTAAGGAACTCAATTCTCCCGTGATTTTGCAGGTGTCCGGTTCGGCACGCAAGTATGCCCGTCACGCCTATCTGTATCATATGGTGCAGGCAGCTGTTGAGGAGACCGGCCTTCCGATCGCACTGCATCTGGACCACGGCTCCAGCTTTGAACTGTGCAAGGAGTGTATCGACGGTGGCTTTACCTCCGTTATGATCGACGGCTCGCATCTGCCGTACGAGGAAAACGTGGAAGTGACCCGCAAGGTCGTGGAGTATGCCCACGCTCGCGGTGTCACGGTGGAAGGCGAACTGGGTCAGCTCGCCGGTGTTGAGGATGAGGTCAGTGTTGAGGCGGATAAGGCCAACTACACCGATCCCGATCAGGTGCAGGATTTTGTGACCCGTACGGGCGTGGATTCGTTGGCGATCGCCATCGGCACCAGCCACGGCGCGTTCAAGTTCAAGCCCGGTCAGAAGCCGCAGCTTCGTTTTGATATTCTGAAGGAAGTTATGGATCGCCTGCCTGGTTTCCCGATCGTGCTGCACGGTGCTTCTTCGGTGATGCCGGAGTATGTCGCTGTCGTCAACCAGTACGGTGGTCAGATGGCAGATGCCATCGGTATCCCGGAGGATATGCTGCGTGAAGCGGCCTCTCTCGCGGTCTGCAAGATCAACGTGGACTCCGATCTGCGTTTGGCACTGACTGCCGGTATCCGTCGCCATCTGGCGGAAAATCCGACGCACTTTGACCCCCGCCAGTACCTCGGCGAAGGCCGCGGCTGCATCACCGAAGTGGTGAAGCACAAGATCCAGAACGTTCTGGGCAGCGCCGGCCGCGCCTAATCTCTCAGCTCTATCCAAGACCCTGCTGATCTCGGTTGGCAGGGTCTTGCTGTAGATACACGAAAGGACGGGAGTAACCATGTCCCTCTTGGTCATCGACGGAAACAGTATCCTGAACCGCGCGTTTTACGGCATCAAGGTGCTGACAACGCACGACGGCACACCGACCAACGCGTTGGTGGGCTTTCTGAATATTTATCACCGCCTGTTGGAACAGACGCACGCGGATGCGGTGGCGGTCGCCTTTGACCGCAAAGCACCGACCTTCCGCCACGCAATGTACAGCGACTACAAGGCGGGGCGGAAGGGGATGCCGGAGGAGCTCGCGGTACAGTTGCCGTTAATCAAGGAGCTACTCACGTATATGGGCTGTACCGTGGTGGAGCAGGACGGCTATGAGGCAGACGATATTTTGGGCACACTGTCGGCGTCTGCGGCGGCAGCGGAAGTCCCTTGCTTTATTGCCACGGGTGACCGAGATTCGCTGCAGCTTGTGAGGGATAACGTTACCGTTCTGCTCGCGGCGACACGGATGGGCCAGCCGGAAACGTTGGTATATGACCGTGCCGCGATCTTTGAAAAGTACGGTTTGACGCCGGAGCAGCTCATCGACCTGAAGGCGCTGATGGGCGACTCCAGCGATAACATTCCCGGTGTTCCCGGTGTCGGTGAAAAAACAGCCCTGGGATTGCTGCAACAGTTCGGTACACTGGACGGTGTGTACGATAATTTGGCATCCCCGGATATCCGTGACAGCCTGCGAAATAAATTGATCGAGGGGCGCGAAAGCGCCTATCTCAGCCGCAAACTGGGTGAAATTTGCCGCACGATGCCGCTTTCGGATACCGCACCGCAGGCGTACGCGCTCCGTGAGCCGAAACGCCATGAATTGGCGCTGCTGATGACACGCCTCGAGCTGTTCAAGCTGATGGATCGCATGGGACTGTCTCCTGAAACAGAGGCACCTACGGCTACGGTGGCGTCTGCGGCACTGACGACGGTGGATGCGGATACCGTGTTATCGTCTGCGGCGGTGGATGTGTGGGTTGCCGAGGAAACGGCGTGGCTGTCGGCAGACGGCCACGGCACGTCGTTGTCGGTGCTGGACGAACGTTTTCTGAAACTGCTTGCGGATCCCGTGGTTGCCAAGCGTGTAGCAGATACCAAGGCACTGGCGGCGTTGGCGCTTCGACACGGTGTCACACCTGTGAATATTACGATGGATGTGCGTCTGGCGGCGTATCTGCTGGATCCGTTGGCATCGGGATATGATCTGGTGCGCGTGACACAACAGTACGGTGTGGCGATACCGGACGGTGAGCAGCCGGAAGAACTGCGTGCGCTTTCGCCATTGGCAGATGCGTTGGAAAAGGAGATCGCTGCGGCAAATCAGGACAAGCTGCTGCGTGAAATGGAGATCCCGCTGGCATTGGTGCTGGCGGATATGGAGCGTGTCGGCTTTGCGGTGGACCGTGAAGGGCTGCGGCAATTCGGCGCAGTGCTGGGTGCGCGGATCGACGAGCTGACTGCCGGTATCGCCGACGCGGTGGGGTATACCTTTAATTTGAACTCTCCCAAGCAGCTTGCCAAGGCGCTGTTTGAGGATCTGGGGCTTCCGGCGAAAAAGAAGACGAAATCGGGATATTCCACCAACGCGGAGGTGCTGGAAAGCTTACGAAACGCACATCCCGTGGTGGGAATGATCTTGGATTATCGCACGCTGTCCAAGCTAAAATCCACCTATTGCGACGGCCTGGAAAAGGAGATCGCCGAGGACGGCCGCATCCACACCAGCTTTAATCAGACAGAAACGCGCACCGGACGTATTTCGTCTACTGAGCCGAACCTGCAGAATATTCCTGTGCGGCAGGAGCTGGGCAGAGAGCTTCGTCGGTTTTTCCATGCGCGGGACGGTGCGGTATTGTGCGACGCTGACTATTCGCAGATCGAATTACGCGTGCTGGCGGCGCTGTCAGGTGATGAAACGATGGTCAATGCCTTTAACGGCGAAGAAGATATCCATCGCATTACTGCGGCACAGGTATTCAATGTGCCCGAGGAGATGGTGACGCCGTTGATGCGTTCGCAAGCCAAGGCTGTCAACTTTGGTATTGTTTACGGCATCGGTGCTCACTCATTGTCGGAGGATATCCACGTGAGCTACAGTGAAGCCAAACGGTATATCGAGCAGTATCTGGCGCACTACGGCGCGGTGGCAGGCTATATGGACGGACTTATAGAGGCGGCAAAGGAGACGGGGTATGCCGAAACGCTGTTTGGTCGCCGCCGTCCGTTGCCGGAGCTGAAGGTCTCTAATCATGCGACTCGTGCCTTCGGCGAACGCGTGGCACGGAATATGCCGATCCAAGGCACTGCGGCGGATATCATCAAACTGGCGATGATCCGCGTACACGCGCGTCTGAAAAAGGAAAGCGTGGACGCGCAGCTGATTCTGCAGGTGCATGATGAACTGATCGTGGAAGCGTCACAGCACGATGCCGATCGTGCGGCGCGTATTCTGCAGGAGGAGATGGAGGCTGCGGCATCGCTGCCGGTGCGGTTGCGTGCCGATGTTCAGATCGGAAAGACCTGGTATGATGCCAAGCAATAAGTTTTTTGCATAAATCTCTTTGCACCGCGCGATTTTTGTGGTACACTGTAGGAGATACACGAAAGGAGAATGTCAGATGACCCGTATCGTTACCCATAGCGTGACGGAAACCGAAGCCCTCGGCAGTCGTTTGGCGGCGCAGTGCGGCGCCGGTACGGTCGTGGCGTTCTTCGGCGGTTTGGGTATGGGTAAGACGGCGTTTGTCCGTGGTATGGCGCAGGTGTTGGCGCCGACGGCGGAGGTGTCCAGTCCCACCTTTGCGCTCGTAAACGATTACGGCGGAACACCGCCGCTCGTTCATTTTGATATGTACCGCGTTACCGGCTGGGAGGATCTTGACACCACAGGCTTTTTTGATTATCAGGATGCCGGTGCGATCCTCGCGGTGGAGTGGAGCGAGAATATTGAGGCGGCGCTGCCGTCGGACGCGGTTCGCGTCACCTTTGAGCGGCTGTCCGAGACGGAGCGTGCCATTACGGTAGAGGGGGGTTCACTGTGAAGGCGTTGCCGGAATCGTATACGTTACTGGCGGTGGAGTCCTCTGCCGGCCCCGCTTCCTGTGCGTTGCTGCGTGTGGAGGAAGGACGGGAGACGCTGCTTTGCTCGGCGTCGGTCAACACACGACTGACGCATAGTCAAACTTTAATGCCGATGATCGAGGATATGCTTCGTAACGCCGGCTCGTCGCTGGAGGCTGTGGATGCGTTGGCGGTGGCTGTCGGTCCCGGTTCGTTCACCGGTGTCCGTATCGGCGTTGCTGCAGTCAAGGGGTTGGCATTTCCGAACGATCTGCCGTGTGTACCGGTCTCTACGCTGGAAGGCATGGCGCGTCGTTTTGAAGGGTTGCCGATGAATTGCGATATTCTGACGGCGATGGATGCCCGTTGCCGTCAGGTGTACACCGCCTTGTTTTCGCTGCAGGACGGGGTACTTACCCGTGAAACACCGGATGAAGCGCTGTCACTGGATGAGCTGTCGCAGCGTCTTGCCGGACGTGAGCATCCGATCTTGGTTGTGGGTGATGGAGCGGCACTGTGCTGTACCGAAATGCCGTGGTTGCGGCTCGCACCTGCGGGTCAGCGTGACCAAAGCGCCGTCGGGGTAGCGCGTGCCGCTGTGCCGCGGTTGGCTGTCGGTGAGGCTGTGTCGGGAGATACACTGTTGCCGGTGTATCTGCGCCTGCCGCAGGCGGAGCGTGAGCTGCGCCGCCGTCAAGCTGGAGAGCAAACGTGAGGGAGTTATCCGCGCGACAGCGCGGTATGAAAATTTGGGAGGTTGATCGTTTATGTCCAAGCCGTTCATTGCGGATCATCCGTTGATCCAACACAAGGTTTCGATTCTGCGCGACAAGAATACGAGTTCCAAGCAGTTTCGTGAGCTGATTCGCGAGATCACTCAGCTCATGGTGTATGAGGCAACGCGTGATCTGCCGCTACGTGATGCCGTTGTGGAAACCCCGATGGCGGTGATGACCGGCAAAAAGATCGCCGGCCGCAAGCTGGCGTTCGTGCCGATCCTGCGTGCCGGTTTAGGTATGGTGGATGGTGCGGTCGAGCTGGTACCTTCCGCACGCGTGGGTCATATCGGCCTGTATCGTGATGAAGAGACCTTCAAGCCGGTGGAATACTATTGCAAGCTTCCGGGTGATATTCACGAGCGCGAGGTCATCGTGCTGGATCCGATGCTGGCGACAGGCGGCTCCGCTGTGGATGCGATCAGCCAGATCAAGCTGCGCGGCCCAAAGAGCATTAAGTTTATGTGCATTATCGCTGCTCCGGAAGGACTCAAAGCGCTGGGTGAAGCGCATCCCGACGTGCAGATCTACTGTGCCGCGTTGGATGATCATCTGAATGAGAAGTGTTATATCGTTCCGGGCCTCGGCGATGCTGGTGACCGCATTTTCGGCACGAAATAAAGAGAAAAAGCCGCTTTCCTGTATTTGTCAGGAGAGCGGCTTTACCTGTATATTTGACTTTTTTTCGAAAATGCGGTACAATACCGCTGAATGTGAGTTTTAAAAAAGAGGGGACAGTTATGCAGATCTCGCCGTCGATCTTAACCTGTGATTTCGCGCATCTGGCAGAGGAGTTGGCGTTTGTGGAATCTACCGGTGCAGATATGGTACATCTCGATGTTATGGACGGGGTATTCGTACCTAACCTGAGTTTTGGCCCGCCGGTCATTGCGCGGATACGACCGCTGTCCTCTATGTTTTTCGACGTTCATCTGATGATGCAGCATCCCGACCGTCTTATCAAAGCGTTTGCCGATGCCGGTGCGGATCTCATCAATTTCCATATCGAAAGCGATGCGCCCGTGGCGGAGACCTTGGCGCAGATCCATGCGCTGGGCAAGCAGGCGGCGCTCACTCTCAAGCCGAAGACCCCCGCCGAGGCGGTGTTTCCGTACCTCGATCAGGTGGAGATGGTGTTGGTTATGACGGTGGAGCCCGGCTTTGGCGGTCAGAAGTTTATGGCGGATATGATGCCGAAGGTGCGTGCGTTGCGCGAGGAGATCGACCGTCGCGGCTTGTCGGTCAAGATCGAAGTAGACGGCGGTGTGGCGTCGTCCACCGCTCCTGCAACTGCTGCGGCAGGTGCTGATATTGCCGTCGTCGGCAGTGCACTGTTTAATGCAGAGGATCCGGTGGCTCTGGTGCGTGAGATCCATGCGCTGTAAATAGTCGCTGTAAGGCATTTCCTATCGCCAGTGCGTGCCCGTGTTCTTCCGTATAGGCGGCCGCGGTGTAGCTGTCGGCGATCGGCTCGGCAAATTCCGATAGGAGCCGCTTGCACGGCTCGCTTGTTGTGATATCCGGGTAAAGTATCAGGCGATATCCTTGTTTCCAGCCGAACAGCGAGGCTGTCGGCAGATCGTTTTGGGATATATGTGCCAGGCTGTTCCCGAATCGCAGAAGATCGTCTGCATTGTGTATGGCGTATACGGTCGGCTGCGGCAGCGCGAAAAGCGGGCGGTGGCGTCCGGGCGTCAGCAGCAGTAGGCAGCCGTTGTCTATCGGCAGTGCCTCAACGGTCAGTCCTTCGTCGACGTGAAAGGCGTGGCGCAGCTTGGCCACATTCAAAAGCTTGAATACAGCCTGTCGTGTGGCAGTGTCGCGGGCGTTCATCGTTTCAAAGGACAGCCCAAAGCGCTGCATATCGGATTGTGTCATCCATATTTTCAGGCATCCGCTGCTCAGCGGTTCCATTTTCATCGTGATCCCTCCCATGGGTGCGTTATTATCATCATATTATGGGTACAGGCTTTTGGCAAGGAGTAAATTTTGGGGAACCCCGACTAAACAGGAAAGGTGGTGCTTCCGGTGCGCATCGGTAAAGGAGTCCGGCTTTTGTTCCGCAAGGCCCCGGCGATCGATCGTCCCACAGCAGAGTGGACGGACGTTGCTCAGGTCGTGTTGCCGTATACGTATTTTGCCGAAGCGGATGTGCGTCCGGCGGTATTCTTATACGATACGGTGCGGCGCGGCACGCCGCTGTCTTCCTCGGATACCGATTCGCAGGCGACGGTGCTCTCCAGCGTGACCGGCGCGGTCAGCGGTTCGCGCGAGGTTGTGCATCCGCTGTACGGAACCTTGCATTGTGCGGTGATCGACCGCCTGTCCACCGAGGCAGAGCCGGATGTTCCGGTGCCGGTTACCGGTGAGATCGGCAGGGAAGAGGTATGTGCGGCTGCGGAAGCTGCCCATATCATCGATGAGTTGGACGGCGTTCCGTTGGTGCTGAAGCTGCGTGAATGGTACGAATCCGGTTGTGATTATCTGGTTGCTGACGGTGTGCAGATCCAGCCGTATGAGTCTAGTGCGTGGGCGGTACTGCGTGACTACGCGGAACAGGTCGTGGAGGGGTTGTCGCTTGCTGCGCGTGCCGCAGGGACGACGCGGTATCACATTGCCGTGTGCCTGTCCGGGCAGCGGCGACGTTCGTTGGCACTTCGTATCGGCAGACGGCATTTGTACCAGACTGATTCGTATTATCCGGCCGAAGAGCCGATCCGTCGTTCCTTACGGCCGCATTCGCGCACGGTTTCTCCCGATGCACGGGTGTGTCGTATCGGTGTACAGGCATGCTTGGCGCTGTATCGCGCTATTTATTTTCATCAGTCGCACGACCGCTGTACCCTCACCGTAGCGGGGAATGCCGTGCGTGAGCCGCAGAATGTTACGGTTCCCTTCGGCACGACGGTGCAGGAGGTGTTGGCACGGTGCGGTCTGACCGAGGATCCCTCGCACCTGATCTTGGGTGAGATCATGACGGGCACGGCGGCGGCTACGCAGGATATTCCGATCCTGCCGGGCATGACTTGCCTGCTCGCGTTTACAGCCGGTACGATCCGCGCAGTTCAGCCGCGCACGTGCATCGGCTGCGGACGGTGTGCGGAGGTTTGTCATGCCGGCTTGCTTCCGTTTGAGATCGCCCGCCGTTTCCGCAATATGCATTACGAGCGGTTGGGTGCGTTGGAGGTTTCCGCCTGTGACGGCTGTGGAGCCTGTTCTTACGTTTGCCCCTGCGGCATTGATCTGGCCGCCACCATCGCCGAGGCGCGTGGCGCGGACAGTGCGATCCTGTTGGAATTGGAGGAGGATATTGATGCTTAGAGCTTCTGTTGCTCCCCATCTCAGAGAGCCGCGTCATCCGTTTTATCAGACGGGCGGTGTGTTGCTGTGCCTTCTGCCGCTGACGGGATTTTCATGTATGTATTACGGCATACGGCCGTTGCTGTTGGTGCTTTTCGGTTTGCTTGGCGCAATGTTTACCGAGTTGCTGTGCTGTATGGCGGCACATCGCCGTCCCACGTTGTCGGATGGCACGGCAGCGGTAACGGGTGCTCTGATCGGTGCGATGATGTCACCACTCACACCGCTGTGGGTGCCGGTGATCGGTGCAATGTTTGCAATCGGGGTCACCAAAATGCCGTTTGGCGGTATCGGGCGCAATATTTTCAATCCTGCGGCGGCGGGTATGGCGTTTTGCGCGATCTGCTTTGCAACACGGCTGTTTGAATATCCCGACCCGTCGCAAAGCGAGGGACTGCCGCTGTGGGATACCACGGGTGTTATCACGGCGGTTTCACCGATGCAGCAGTTGGCAGGTGGCGGTGTGCCGAAATTGGATTTGGTAACTTTGCTCAGCGGTGACTTCCCGGGTCCCATCGGTTCGGCTGGCATCTTGATTTTGGTGGCGTCGGCGCTGTTCCTGTTTGTACGTCGCTCGTCATCACCGTATATTCTGGTTTCTTATCTTGTCACTTGCGCCGTAATCGCAGCGCTTTTCCCGCGGATGGATATCGGCATCGGTATGAGCGTACAACTTGAGCTGTGCACGGGTTTGCTTCTGTTCTGCGGTGTGTTTTTGCTCAGTGATCCGGTAACCGCACCTCGCTTTTGGCTTGCCCGTATCGTGTACGGTGTTATGGCCGGTATCTTGGTGATGGTGCTTCGTCACTACGGCCGATTTGTGTGCAGTGAATTCTTCGCGGTGCTGCTGGTCAATTCGTTTTCCGCAGTATTGGATCGCACCTGTTGGTCACTGCTGCGGCGGTTTCGCCATTGGAAGGAGGTCGTGCGCGTATGAAGCAACGTCCTACCGTCCGCTCCTTGCTTACGGTGCTTTGGGATGCGTTTTTGCCCCGCAACGTGGTGCTGGTCCAAGCAATGGGACT
This sequence comes from Clostridia bacterium, assembly GCA_017936615.1. Taxonomy (GTDB): domain Bacteria; phylum Bacillota; class Clostridia; order Oscillospirales; family Acutalibacteraceae; genus RGIG3009. Next base: position 13,054 of record JAGBFF010000032.1, read on the forward strand.
GTGCCCCATCCTCGCGATCGGTTATGATCTGAAGTACGGTGTGGCACTGGCAGTATGTACTGCGCTGGTGTTGGTACCCGCGAACGTTTTACTGTCGCTGTTCGGGGAAAAATTCCCGCTGTGGCTGCGACCTCCCGTTTACGCGGTGTTTACGTCTGTGTTGCTGTTGGGTGCGGCGTTCGTGCTGCATCAGTACATCTCTTTGGATATTTACGCGGCACTGTATTTGTTTTTACCCTTGATGGCGGTTAACTCGCTGTTTACGATGCGTACCGTCAGCGTTCAGACGGAGCGGGTGCAACCGTTGCTGTCGCTGGCAGATTCTCTCGGTGCGGCATTGGGCTTTGCACTGGTGTTGTGTGTGGCGTCTGCCCTACGTGAGATCGCGATCTTTGGAACGGTTTGGGACGTACCGCTTGGGATCACGACACATTTCCCCGAAGCACAGCATCCGTTTATCGGTTACGTGCTGCTTGGTTTTATGGCCGCTGCTTTGCAGTGGATTCAGCAAGGGCTTCGCCGTCTTTCCGGAAGAAAGGGGGAGACCGAGCTGTGAGTGAGCTGCGTAATATGTTGCTGTATCTGCTGATTACAGCGACGATGCAGAATCTGGTTCTTACCGCCGGATTCGGTTCCTCGACCTTGGCGCGTATGGTGCGCCGCCCACGTTACCGTCGGGCGTATACGCAGTTGTTGCTTGCCTTTACGGTGACGACCACGGCACTGTTTTATCCCTTGGATCTGTTGCTTCCGTACGAATGGCAATTCCGTATGCTGCGCCCACTGGTAATCATTCTGCTGACGGCACTGCTCTACATCGGTACGGTGTTGGTTGCGATCCGCCGTTATCCCACATGGTACCGTCGGATACGTCGTCTGCTGCCGTTGGCGGCGTTTAACAACATCGTTGTTGGCGCGGCATTGGTGACCAATCACCAGCTGGCAGTGTCCTTCCTCCCGGCAATCGGTATCGCTGCGGGTGCGGCGCTCGGCTTTATGCTGGTGTCGGCGTTAAGCGCCGAGGCACTGGAACGAATGGACAATCCGGACACCCCTGCGGCGTTCCGCGGCTTACCGGGTATGCTGGTGTATTTGGGACTCTTCGCCTTGGCGCTAATGGGCTTTGATTCGGTATTGAATCTGATTTAATGACAAGAAACGTCAAAAGGGGCAGGGTTTCCTGCCGGTTTTGACGTCTTGTTTCGCTTGACAATCGACACGGAAATACCGTATGATAGGATTCGTATATTTTCATTAAGAGAGGGTTTTATGAAACAGCGGTTGTTTTACAGAGAATGGGCGTACCTTGCCGGTATTTTGACGATGGCGTTCGGTGCGGCGTTTATGGAGCATGCCGGTTTTGGCCTGTCGATGGTCGTTGCTCCCGCATATTTGTTACACCGTGCATCGATGCCGATGCTTAGCTGGTTCTCCTTTGGTGTAGCGGAGATCGTGTTTCAGGCGATACTGCTTGCCGTTTTATGTCTGATCCTGCGCAGCTTTCGCTTTTCGTTTTTCTTCTCGTTTGTCACCTCGGTGATCTATGGCTGCTGTCTCGACGGCGCGATCCTGTTGGTCGAGCATTTGCCGTATACACTTGCTATGCGCATCGTCTTGTATATTGCCGGTATGGTCATCACCTCAGCGGGCGTGGCGTTCTTTTGCTACACGTATATTGCACCGGAGGTTTACGAGCTGTTTGTGGTCAAGGTGTCCAAGAAATTCCGCAAGCCGTTTCACTTTTGTAAGACGGTGTACGACTGCTTGAGCTGCTTGTTCAGCTTGATCTTATCGTTTACCTTGTTTGGGTTCGGTGAATTTGTTGGTGTCAACTGGGGCACGATCGTGTGCGCGTTGGTCAACGGTACGCTCATCGGCCTGTTCGAAAAACTGTATGACCGTCTGTGGCGTTTTGAGGATAAATTCCCAAAACTACGCCGCATCATGCCGTAAACAAAAAACGCTTGCGTCGAACCGCAAGCGTTTTTTTAGCTGTTTTCGATAAACCAACGGCGGATGTCGCCGAGGGTACTTTGATACGCGCCGGAAGCAAAGGGCGGACGTCCGCCACCTTTGCCCTGAAGAGCAGCGTTGGCGGCTTTGACCAGTTCAGTGAAGTTGTCGTGCTCGCAATACATAGTGTAGCGATATCCACTGTCAACGGCATTGAGAACAACACACGTTCGGTGAGTACGCTCGGCTACGGATCGCGCCAGATGGCGCGCAGCATCGCCTGTGAGAGCGGAGACCACCACACAGGTCGTCTCGGCGGCTGCGTAGGCGGCCGATAACTCCTCTGCAACGGCAAGAAGCAGCCTGTCGTTCTCGTACGTTGCCGCATCAACCGCCGCGATATGGGCGTCAAACGCGGCGATACCCTTTTCCTGTACCGTGGACAGTGCCGTTGTGATATGTGAGGTTAATGCCTGTTTTTGCTGGTAGTCACGCACTGCTGTATTGCCGCACACCATCTGCAGTCGCACGCCACCTTTGTAGTGCTTCATATCGGTGATCTTCAAAATGCCGATCTCGCCCGTATGTCCGACGTGCGGTGCACAGCAAGCGCAGATGTCGATGCCTTCAACCACAACGATGCGCAAGGCACCGTCGATTTCCTTTTTGCTGCGATAGGGAAGAGTGGACAACTCCTCGGGCGAAGGATAGGAGGCAGTGATTGCGCGGTTTTGGCAGATCACTGCATTTGCCTCACATTCCAGTGCATCCAGTTGCTCGCGCGACAGTACGCCGTCGTAATCAATGGTGACCAGCTCGTCACCCAAGTGGAAACCAACGTTGTGAAAACCATACTGTGCGGTCACGAGACCGGATAGTACGTGCTCACCGGAATGGTGCTGCATCCGATACCAGCGGCGATCCCAATCAATGCGGCCCTTAATCGTTTGTCCCACAACAAGCCGACGGTCGGTGAGGTGTAGGATATCATCATCCTCCACAGTGTGGATCACGGTGGCATCGCCTAAGATGCCGCTGTCGCCCTTTTGTCCACCGCCCTCGGGACAGAAGGCGGTTCGATCCAGCGTTACGGCGAAGCCGTTTTCCCACGGTCGGCATGAGGTAACGGTGGCGGTGAATTCGGTAAGATAACTGTTGTCATCGAACAAGCGAACGGTACTCATACAGCTGGCTCCTTTATAGTGCTATAGTGCCATTATACCGAGTTGCTTTCAAAATAGCAAGCAAAAGAAATCGCCCCTCGCTATCTGCGAGGGGCGATTGGGTTGAAGAACTTATGCGTTTTCCACAGCGCCGCTGCGAACGGCTTCGAAGTCTTCCTCGACCTCTTGAGAGGGCGCTTTGGTCAGCAGCGAAACGACCACGATGCAGATGACCGAGAAGATGAAGGCCGGCAGCAGCTCGTAGATGGCAAACACGCCGCCCAGCTTGCTGATGACGAGCTTCCACAGGAACACCATAGCAGCACCGCTGACCATACCGGCGATAGCACCCGCTTTGTTGATGCGTTTCCAGAACAGCGAAAGGATCATCAGCGGGCCGAAGGTAGCACCGAAGCCGGCCCACGCAAAGGACACGATGCTGAAGATGACGCTGTTCTCGTCCAGTGCGATCACGATACCGATAAGGGCAAGCACCAGCAAGGTAATGCGGGTGATTATCATGACCTGCTTGTCGCTGGCATTTTTCTTGCAGATCCCCTGGAAAATATTCTTCGAGAATGCGGAAGCAGCGATCAGCAGATAGGAGTCGGACGAACTGATGGTCGCGGCGAGAATGCCCGCCATAACGAAGCCGGCAATGATCGCCGGGAGTGAGCTGGTCGCCAAGGTGATAAAGATATTTTCTGCACCGGAAGCGGTGAGATGCGCTGTCGGGAACAGCTGACGACCGACGATACCGATGAACACGGCAACGGCCAGTGAAACGACGACCCAAATCATCGCGATACGGCGGGAACGCTTCAGCTCGCTCTCCTTACGGATCGCCATAAAGCGCAGCAGGACCTGCGGCATACCGAAGTAGCCGAGACCCCATGCCAGCATCGAGAATACCGACAGGATGCCGTACTCGGACGCAGTACCGAAGACGGGTGCACCGTTTGCTACGACCTGCGTGGCGACACCGCCGACCTCGACCGTTTCGGGAGTGGCCAGGCCGAAGAACTCGAGGAAGCCGGGAATATTGCCGGCGTTATCCAACACAGCGCCCAGGCCGCCGGCGTTGATCGTGCTGATAACGACGATGACCGTCAGTGCCACGATCATGACGATCGCCTGCATAAAGTCGGAGGCACTTTCGGCAAGGAAGCCGCCGAGCAGGGTGTACAGCAACACGAACGCTGCGCCGATGAGCATCATCAGGCGGTAGTCCAGACCGAACAGGGTGGAGAAGAGCTTACCACAGGTCACAAAGCAGCTGGCGGCATACACCGTGAAGAACACGAGAATAAACGCAGCGGCGATAAACATAATGGTCTTTTTCTTCTCACGGAAACGGTTGGAGAAAAACTCCGGCAGGGTGATGGAGTTGTTGGCACGCACACTGTACCGACGCAAGCGCTTGGAGACGATGAGCCAGTTCAGGTATGTACCGACGGCCAGACCGATCGCCGTCCACGCGGCATCCGCCAAGCCACACCAGTAGGCAACACCGGGCAGACCCATCAACAGCCAGCCGCTCATATCGGACGCTTCGGCACTCATTGCCGTCATCCACGGACCGAGTGAACGACCGCCGAGGAAGTATTCCTCCGAGCTTTTGTTGGCGCGCTTCGCATACAGCGCACCGATGACGATCACAGCCGCCATATAGATTACCATGGCGATCAGGATCTGTATGGTTTCCCAAGACATAAAACCCCTCCTAACGGGTAATTGATAAAGATATTATCAGTTTAACAGAAAAATGCAATATTGGCAACAAAAAAATTCAAAAACCGCAGAAAAGTCTATGATCCCTTATTTGTATATCTTGTTGCTTGACAAGTAATAGATTCGTGGTAGAATCAAAATAGAATAGCGGCACGGAGGGAAAAGAATGAAGATTTCCACTGAAATAGGGGCAGCCGCACGTTTGGTCGGCTATGAAGAGGCGGTTCACCTGGTCGCACAGGCAGGCTTTGATGCCTGGGATTTTTCTCTGGTATGTTTTCGAATCGAAGATTTTCCCACGGAGGCTGAAGGTTTGACGCTTGCTCGCAAGCTTAAAACGATCGGCCTGGAACATGGAATTGTGTGCAATCAATCCCATGCACCCTTCCCTTCGTCATTTGAAAATCTTCCGCAAATCAAAACGGCAATCCGCTGTTCGGCGGAAGCGGGTGCACCGATCTGTGTGGTGCACCCGATCGCATTCAACGCCTCGGTGGAGGAGAATGCGGCGTTTTACCGTGAGCTGCTTCCAATTGCTCATGAATGTGGTATTAAAATCGCTGCGGAAAACTTGTTAGGCTGGGACGATCAACGGGAAGAATGCTTTTTCGCTTCTTGTGGAACGACCGAGTACTATAAGGCGTTATTGGATGCTGTGGATGACCCGTATTTTGTCGCGTGTGTGGATATTGGTCACGCAGAACAGCTTCCCACAGGAGAGGGCGCCCCTGCCATGATTCGGGCGGTGGCTCATCGCTTAGCCGCATTGCACGTTCATGATAACGATCGCAAGGCGGATTGCCATCAATTACCGCTAACGATGTCGATCGATTTTGATGCGGTAATGCATACTTTGCGTGAGGTGGATTACCAAGGAGAACTCACATTGGAGGCGGTTTACTACCTGAAAGATCACACCGCCGCCACTGTTGCTGACGGGCTGCGCCGTATGGCACAAACTGCGCGCGAGCTTGCCGACCGATTTGAGAAGCTTGGGCATTAACGAAGCGCCTCGGTTGTCACAGTGACAACCGAGGCGCTTTGCTTGGTGCCGCTGACCGGGGTCGAACCGGTACGGTATTGCTACCGAGGGATTTTAAGTCCCTTGTGTCTGCCTATTCCACCACAGCGGCGTATGAACGGGGAGTCCCCGTTGTTTGTTATTTGGCGATCTCGTCCTTGCGCCAGCGGAAATTGCCCCACACGCCGCTTGTCGGCGTAAAATAGACGAAGGTGTTCTTGTGCGCTTTGGCCATACGGATCAGGTCGCTGATCTGACGGATGTTGACCACGGTGACGATCATAGATTTCTCTTCGCCGGTAAACATACCGGAGCAGGGAACAACCGTTGCGCCGTGCTTGAGCTGCTTGGTGATCTCCTCAGCAAACTCCTGCGGATTGGGCGTGATGATCTTTGCTTCGATCGCGTTGCGCGTGCTTTTCAGTACGGCGCTGATCGTCCAGTTGGAAACACAGATCTGCACCGCCGACAGCAGAATGCAGGTGACGTCTCGGTTGTAAACGAAGAAGGACAACACCACCGAGATAAGGCTGAGAAGTGTGATGGGTGTTTCCACGTTGATGTGCGGTTTTTTCTGCTGAATGGCACTGCAGAGAATATCTACACCGCCCGAAGAACCGCCGATCTTGAGCATCAGGCCGGTGCGTATACCGAGGATGATACCCGAAAAAACAACCGGGATCCAGCGGTCGGTGGCTGTATGATACTGGTAAAAGGAAAGCGTTTCCAGCAAAGAGAGGATCACGGAGCTTGCCACCGTATACAGCACAGTATAGACAACGTACTTCCGCTTCAAGGTAAAGAAAGCAAACAGCAACAGCGGCGCATTCAGGATGAATGTCAGCAAACCGGCATTCCATTGTGTCAGACTGTGCAGAATGGTCACCAAACCGTCGACACCCGAGGGGGCAAAGGCGGTGGGATAAACGAACACGTACAATCCCAACGCCGACAGCGCACCTGCTACCAGAATGACTAACAACTCAAATGCGGTTTTTCCGGCTTGCTTTTCCGACATACACAACCCTCTTCTCAGGTGAAATACAAATTCTTATCCGGGAATTCCGGCTCGCAGGTGATGTTAAGTCCCATCTTGCGCAGCGTGGATTCGTCGCCGGAATGCAGCAGTTGGGTTGAATGCAGCTCACAGCCACGCAGCTTCGGGAGCTGAGCTACCGCAGCGGCGGCTGTTTCATCGGAGGCAGCGCAGATATACAGCGCAGTCAACACATCATCGGCTTTCAAAACGCTGCTTTGGCTTTTCAGCAGCTCCAGCTTCAGCTTGAGGACAGGCTCAAGCACCTGAGGACTCATCAGCAGCACGCTTTTCGGGATATCTGCCAATACCTTGATAGCGTTAAGCATGGCACCGCTGCACGCGCTGAGTAGGCGAGTGGCCTTGCCGGTGATCACGCGGCCGTCGGGCAACTGAATTGCTGCTGCAGGCGCGCCGTTGCACGCCTCTTTCTTGGCCAGCGCCGGCACCACAACGGGGCGGTCTTCCTTCTTGAGATTCACCTGCTGCATCAGCATACTCAGCTTGTCCACCGTTTCGTGGCGCTCCTTGCCCTGCTTGAGATCGCAAAGCCCTTTGTAATACCGACGAATGATCTCCTGCTTGCCTGCTTCGCGACAAACCTCATCATCCACAATGGCATAGCCGGCCATATTAACGCCCATATCGGTAGGGCTGCAATAGAAATGGTCATTGCCGGTAATACGCGACAGAATGGTGCGTACGATGGGGAATGCCTCCACATCGCGGTTATAGTTGACGGTGGTGACACCGTAGGCTTCCAAATGGAAGGGATCGATCATATTGACGTCCTGCAAATCGGCGGTTGCCGCTTCATATGCCAGATTGACGGGGTGCTTCAGCGGCAGATTCCAGATGGGGAACGTCTCATACTTGCCGTAGCCGGACAAGAGACCGCGACGGTGGTCGTGGTAAACCTGTGACAGGCAGGTAGCGAGCTTGCCGCTGCCGGGACCCGGGGCGGTGAGAACGACCAAGGGCTTGGTCGTTTCAATATACGCATTAGCACCGTAGCCGGCATCGCTGACGATGTGGTCAACATTGGACGGATATCCTTCGATGGGACGGTGAATGTAGTATTTGACACCGCGAGCCTCGAGCTTGCGAACGAAAGCGTCCGCCGCCGGCTGACCGGTGTACTGGGTGACGACCACGCTGTTGACTTCAATGCCCATCTTGGTAATGACATCGATCTGACGTAGAAGATCCATCTCATAGCTGATGCCGAGGTCGGCGCGAATCTTGGTCTTTTCAATGTTACCGGCGCTGATGCAGAAGACAACTTCAGCCTTGTCGCGCAGCTCGTACAACAGACGGATCTTGGCATCCGGCTCAAAACCGGGAAGCACGCGGGCAGCATGATAATCGTCGAACAGCTTGCCGCCGAATTCCAGATACAGCTTGCCGTTAAACTGCGAGATGCGTTCCAAGATATGTTCTTTTTGCTTTGCCATGTACAAGGTGTTGTCAAAGCCCTTTTTCATCGTATCCACCATCCTCGCAGCAACTGACCAATCTAACGTATAGCATACCAAAAATAAATCTGGTTTGCAAGAGGTGAAATGCAGTTTATCTTATGTTTTTTAACAGATGTGGATGGTTTTCTCTTTCCTTTTACTGAAAAGTATGATACAATAC
>JAGBFF010000033.1 GCA_017936615.1 Clostridia bacterium
ACGGTGTATTCCCGCACGGTAGACAAATCGAAATGCCTTGCCACCGCAGCGGTCAGCTGCTGCAGCTGAGATGCCGATAAAGTGGTAGGCGTGCCGCCGCCGAAATACACCGTTTCCAGCCGCAGCCCCAATTCCTTGGCAAGTTCACCTGTATAGGCGATCTCCTGCATCAGTAACTCCACGTACGTCGGCATCAACTTTGCCGCTCGCGTGACCGTTTGCGAAACAAAAGAGCAATAGTCACAGCGTGTCGGACAGAACGGGATCGAAATATACAGACTGAACGAATCCGGTCGAGACAGCGCTAACAAAGCATCCTCTGCCGCCAGTGTGTTGCGGCAAAGCTGCAGTTTGTGCTCACTGACCAACAAACGGTCGCGCAGCCACGCTACCGCTTTTTCCTCACCGTATTCCGCCGTCAGCCGCCGCAGCAGCTTGACGGGACGCACACCTGTGACGATTCCCCAATCCTGTGCAATACCGCACATACGGACAAACAACCGATACAGCAGATCGCACAATACCAACTCGCATTCGTCACGGTATTCAGGATGGGTATTTTCAACCGATGCAGACAGGGACTCATCAAAATCATCCCACAGCAGGCGGCAGAACAGCATCGTTTGCTCTTCCCCGCGTTCCAGCCGTGTCACTGCGACGATCCCCTCCGCCGGGAGAGTGTTATCATCAGGTATCACGATCTTTTCCTGAGGAAAAAATAAACGGCAAATATTTTGTAATTCAAAATGATAGGTATGACCCTGTAGCAATAAAACCATACTTACACTCCCGCGAGGAAGGGATTATAACGGCACTCGTAGCCAATCGTAGTAGCTTCGCCATGCCCGGGAATAACGCGCAGCTCCGGCGGCAGTGTCGCCAGACGGCGCAAACTTTGAAGCAACGCCGCCGTCCGGCCGCCCGGAAGGTCGGTCCGTCCCACGCTGCCGGCAAACAGCGTATCACCGGAGATCAACACGTTATCGCATTGATAGCAGCAGCTTCCCGGCGTATGCCCCGGCGTGTGCAGCACAGACAACATCAGTTCTCCAACAACTACGGTATCGCCGTCAATCAGCAGCCGATCGGCTGTTAATTCATACGGAAGACGGTGGGGCGGAATCAGGCTACGTCTTGTGTCGGATAACGCGGAGGCGTCCTCCGTGTGAATGTAAAGCGCAGCACCTGTCGCTGTCTGCAGCTCGCGCACGGCTAACAAATGATCGAAATGTGCGTGGGTCAACAGGATCACCGCCACCCGAAGTTTTTGATCTGCTAATCTTTGCAACAAACGCGGAGCCTCGTCGCCGGGATCGATCACGACGGCACATCCCGACTCATCCGAAAGTATCACGCAATTCGCCTGATAGTCACCTACCGGATAGTACGTCACCTTCATGTCTTTTTCTCCCAATCGGCTGTATCCAGGAGGATGGTTACCGGACCCTCACCATTCATGTTAACCGTCATATCCGCACCGAACTCACCCGAGGCAACACGAATACCAAGTGCTCGCAACTCATCCATAAAACGCTCATATAACGGCTCTGCCTGCTCGGGGCGCGCCGCCGCAAAGAATTCAGGACGCCGTCCGTGTGAGCAATTGGCCGCCAAGGTAAAATTGGAAACCACCAACGCTTCACCGCCGATATCCAGCAGCGAAAGATTCATTTTATCCTGATCATCGGTAAACACGCGAAGATTAGCGATCTTCTGTGCCATCAACGCCGCATGCGCCTCGGTATCCTCCCGCAGTACACCCAACAGGATCAAAGCACCGGCACCAATGCTACCGGTGGTGCGACCGTCGACCGTCACAGAAGCATTATATACTCTTTGGAACACTGCTTTCATACCGTTTACACCCCGCTTCGTTCAACTTCCTCAACACCCTTGACTCGCTTCAGGCGGTTAATGACCTCTTGCAAATGCTGCAAACTGTTAACACCGACGGTCATCAGAAGTTCACCTTTACCACCGCGACTCTCACGCGCCTGCATACCGTAGATCATCACGTGCATCCCCGCCAGTTGCGCGGTAATATCCGCTAAAAGCTCAATGCGGTCAGTCGCCACCACGTGCAGCTCTGCCTTGAACTCCTCGCGTACCGTGTCTTCCCATTTTACTGACACCCAGCGTTCCGGCTCGGCACAGTTTTTCAGATCACGCGGCACGTTGACGCAATCGCGCTGATGGATCGAAACACCGTAACCGCGTGTAATAAAACCAACGATAGAGTCGCCGGGAACCGGATTGCAGCACCGCGCAAATTTCACCAGACAGTTGTCCATATTTTCAATGATGACACCGCCGTTATGATGCTTGTGCGGGCGGGAGGCTGTCACCGTTTCCGGTGTAACAGCTTCGGCCTTGATATATTTTTGTGACTCTTCTTTCATACGGGGAATCAAACGGGACAGTAAAATACCTCCGTAACCGATCGCCGCATAAAAGTCATCCAATGTCGCACAATGCTGACGCTTTGCCTGCGCCAACAAAAATTCCTGCATATCCTCCTCGGACAAGCGAATACAGTTACGCGAGATCTCGCGTTCCAGTTCCTCTTTACCCTGCTCGATATTCTCCTCACGGCGTTCGCGCTTATACCATGCGCGTATCTTATTGCGCGCTTCGCTGGTCTTGACCATCTACAGCCAGTCTCGGCTGGGACCGCGGTTCGAAGCGGAGGAGGTAAGAATTTCTACGATCTCACCCGTTTTGACCTGATAATCAATGGATACGATACGGCCATCCACCTTCGCACCGACCATCTTGTTGCCGACCTCGGAATGAATGGCATATGCAAAATCGATGACTGTAGAACCGCTGGGAAGGTTAACCACTTTACCGCGCGGGGTAAAGACGAATACGTCGTCGGAGGACAGATCGGTCTTGATAGAACGTACGATATCCTCAGCATCGTCCACATCCTGCTGATTTTCAATAAAGCGACGCACCCACGCCACCTTATCCTCCAGGCGGTCTTTCTTCTGGATACCCAGCTTGTATTTCCAATGCGCCGCGATACCGTATTCCGCTGTATGATGCATTTCCCATGTACGGATTTGCACCTCAAACGGAATCTTTTCCTGACTGATCACCGTGGTATGAAGCGACTGGTACATATTGCTCTTCGGCGTGGAAATATAATCCTTGAACCGATTGGGCAGCGGACGGAACATATCGTGCACGATACCCAACACGTTATAGCAGTCGTTAACGGTATCGACGATCACGCGTATCGCATAAATGTCATAGATCTCGTCAAACGAGCGGCCCTGCATATACATCTTGCGGTAAATACCGGTGATACTCTTGATACGGCCGCTGATATACGGTTTCAGACCGTATTCCTGCATCCGTTCCTGCAGACGCTGCTGAATATCCGCTAAAAACGCCGTACGATCGTCGCTGTGCATATCCAGACTTTCCTCGATCTCCTGACATGCCATCGGATCCAGCAACCGGATCGAAATGTCCTCCAATTCATCCTTGATCGCACGGATACCAAGACGGTGAGCAATCGGCGCGTAGATATCCAAGGTCTCCTTCGCTTTATCGCGGCGTTTCTGCGGGTCCCAGCCCGAATTGGTACGCATATTGTGCAAACGGTCGGCCAGCTTAATGATGATAACGCGGATGTCCTGTGACATCGCCATCAGCATTTTGCGGACATTTTCCGCTTGCTGCTCTTCCTTGGTCGAGAAGGGCATCTGCGTGATCTTTGTGACACCGTCAACCAACAGCGCCACATCGTCACCGAACTGCTGACGGATATCCGTAAGCTCAACGCTGGTATCCTCCACCACATCATGCAGGATCGCCGCAACGACCGCTTCGTTATCCATGCCCAGTTCTATCAGAATACACGCTACCTGCAAGGGGTGACACACATAATCGCCGCCGGAATACCGGTACTGACCGCTGTGTGCTTCACACGCCAAGGTGATCGCACGGTCGATCATTGCCGTATCGTAATTTTTCTCATTCTCACCGATTGCCTCGCGCAAAGCAGCAATCGCGTCTTCTTTGTACTTGATCTCCTGTGCCACAGCGGTCACACCTCCCTACTCGTATTCAAATACACGGCGGTCGCCGTTTGATTCAGATCCACCTTTTCCGTCGTCGCACGTACACAAGCAAATACAGTATCTCCCTCGTCACGCCATTCTATCAATCGCGCCTCACGCAGAACGCGGCAAGCAACCAGGATATCCGTGCACGTGACGGTCTGTGTCTTAAGGCGGTGACACAGCACGTCCAGCGGGCCGCAATATGGCTGCTGCTTTAAGAAACGGTATACGCGCGCCGTGCACTCGCGCTCCGGAAAACGAACTGCATACGGGGTCTCCGGCTCACGGCGAACCACTGCATCGACCTGCGCAACCGCCTCGATCAGCTCATCCTGTGGCAGATCTGTAAGGCGCACATCCTTCACTACGATGGATACGCTCACCGTTCCATGATATTCATTACGGTCAAGATAAACCGCCAGATCCACAGTTTCGCCGACACGGTACGGAAAATTTTCCGGCAAGGTCGAAAATTTCATCGCAGTAATGCGCGCGCCGTCACGCGTCAAAGTAAGTCGCAAATGCTTACCGCCACCTACCGATTCCACGCGTTCCAGTGTCATACGCATCAAAGCAAACAACGGGCGCGGATTACCGGCTCCCACCGGTTCCAAAGCCGACAACGCCAGCAAAATATCCGGCGTGATCTGTCCGGGACGCAAACGGCAATCAACCGCCAGCTCCGCGACCGGCATACTCGGTACGGCTTCCCGTGCATACCGATTGATACGCTCGCGGAATTCTTCCAGACGAGAAGCCTCCAACGTCAAGCCGGCAGCTTGCTCGTGACCGCCGTAGCCCAACAGGCAGTCATCGCAAGCGCAAAGCGCATTGTAAAGGGAAAAGCCTTTCATACTGCGCCCCGAACCGCGTGCGATCCCATTTTCAACCGTGAGCACCAAGCACGGCTTACCGAAGCGCTCCAGCAGCCGCGAAGCGATAATGCCCAGTACACCCTGATGCCACTGCTCGCCCCATACTACCAAGACACGCTGCGAAAGCAGATCAGCATCCGTCTGCAGGGAAAGAAGCAAATCTTTCAAAATAGCCATCTCGGTGGCCTGCCGCTCATTATTGAGCTGATGCACCTCATTGGCCAGCGTCGACGCCTCTTCCTCATCCTCACTGAGCAGCAACGAGGCAGCTTTATACGGATCGCCCATACGACCGGCAGCATTGATACGCGGTGCGATCGTAAACGCCACACCGGTAGCATTCATGGTCTTTTCCACTCCACCGAATTCGCGCAAACGGCGCAGACCAAGTCGGCTGTCGGAGCGGTTGATCTGCTGAAGTCCGCGGCGAACCAGCACACGGTTATCCCCGTGCAGCGGCATCACGTCAGCAAGCGTTCCGAGCGCGACCAGATCGGCATATTCAGAGAGCATACGATCGGTATCGCCCTCCAACGCACAGACCAACTGAAACGCTACGCCGACACCGGCGAGATCTTTAAACTCACTCGGGCAATCCCGGCGATGAGGATCAACCACGGCCACCGCCGTTGGCAAGCAATCCGATGGTTGATGATGATCGGTCACCACCACATCAATACCACAGGAATTGGCATAGGCTATTTCGTCCACGGCAGTAATGCCGTTATCGACCGTAACGATCAACTGTACACCGGCCTCAAGCAATTCATCGATGCTCTCACGGTGCAGACCGTACCCTTCCCCGTCACGTCGAGGTAAACGGTACTGCACACGCGCACCGCGGTCGCGCAAATAGGTATACAGCAGCACAGTTGCCGTAATACCGTCCGCATCATAATCGCCGTAGACAGCAATACTCTCACCCTCGTCGATCGCGCGCTGCACACGATCCGCGGCAGCATCCATATCGATATAAGAAAAGGGATCACAGTACAACTCATTTCCCACCAAGAATTCTAACGCTTCCTCTGAATCGGTAATGCCTCGTCCGGTCAGCAGCAAACACAACAGTGGGTCCAATCCGCACGCTGCCGAAAGCTCACCGGCCAGTTCCTTATTCAATTGTGAAAACGTCCAGCGTTTATAGCTCATTGTACGCTCCACCTTCAAGAGAAAAAATCATTACATTTTATAATAACATTTTTTTGATGGGTATTCAACAGATTTCTTTCACTTTTCTTCATACTTCGCCCGGATTTTTCAAAGAGCACTTTTTCTTGACATTTTTTTACAAATATGATATCGTAAAACTATTAAGCAAGGAGGTGCGCTATGAAATCCACCGGCATTGTGCGCAAGCTGGACGATCTCGGCCGTATCGTTCTCCCCATCGAATTACGCCGCACACTGGATATCGCGGATAAAGCTCCTTTGGAGATCTTCGTAGAAGGCGATTCTATTATTTTGCGTAAATACGAGCCCTCCTGTGTGTTTTGTGGAAAAAGCGCCGCTATCGAGCACATGGGACGCAACGTTTGTTCCGACTGCTTGCGTGAATTGTCACAGAGTAAATAACGAACGCTTTATCAAACGCCGTTCTGTCGCATACCGACAGGACGGCGTTTTTGCGTTCATGTTCCCCACTTTTTGCTCATATACATAGTTATTACAAGAAAGGTGTGATACTGTGGACAACAGAGAAACCGATTTCAAATCGCTGATGGAAAAATATCAGCAGGAGCTGATGCGGTTGCAGCAACAAGCGGTGTCCGTTACACCGGTTGAAGCACCCGCCGAAACCATTTCGGATGTCACTGAAAACACAGCGACCGCGTCGCTTCAGGTGCGTGTTACCGCAGCGAATCAAGCGATCCCGATCGCCAACGCCGTCGTCACAATCAGCCGTGACGACATAGAGGACGGCAAACCGCTGCACGTGTTACTGACCGATATCAGCGGACTGACGCAGCCCGTCACCCTTCCTGCCACCGATCCCGCTTTGACGCAGCAACCCGAAGACAACATCCCGCTCATCACGTACGATATTCAGATCACCGCTCCGGGATACTTTTCCGTACGCAACAGCGGCGTGCCTCTGTTCGGCGGTATCCCTACTGTTCAACCGGTTGCGATGATCCCCCTGCCGGAGTTTGAAGATCAAAATTTAACAGAGCTCCAATTTCCCGTCCCCCGAAACAACCTGTAAGGAGGGTTCTGAATGGCCGATCTGCCGTTTATTCCGGAAACCATCACCGTCCATCTGGGAGCACCCAACGCCGACGCCCCCAACGTGACCGTTCCGTTTCCCGATTACATCAAAAACGTAGCCTCCAGCGAGATCTATCCCACGTGGCCCGTCAGTGCGCTGCGGGCCAACATTCTAGCTCAGATCTCGTTTGCACTCAACCGCATCTACACCGAGTGGTATCCCAGCCGCGGTTATAATTTTGATATTACAAACAATACGCAATTCGATCAGTCCTTTGTACAAAACCGTGACATTTTCGAAAATATAAGCCAATTGGTGGATGAAATTTTCAATGATTACGTCCGCCGCGAAGGTACCGTGGAACCGTATTTTACGCAGTATTGCAACGGCACCACCAGCACCTGCGAAGGGTTATCTCAATGGGGAACCGTACCGCTGGCGGAGCAAGGACTCAACTCTGTCGAGATCTTGGAAGAATTCTACGGTAATACCATCGAGATCGTCACCGATGCGCCCGTTATGAATAATTTACCATCCTACCCCGGCTCACCGCTTCGGTTGGGCGATATCAGCAACGATGTGTTGACAAAACAGATCCAACTCAACCGTATTTCACGAAATTATCCCGCTATCCCGAAAATTGAAACGGTAGACGGTGTTTTCGGGGTGGGAACCGATGCAGCAGTCCGTGCGTTTCAGCGGATTTTCAACCTTGTTGAGGATGGCATTATCGGCAAAGAAACCTGGTACCGTATCGCCTACCTGTATACCAGCGTTAAACGCTTGGCGGAGCTGGATTCCGAAGGAATCGCGTTGGAAGAGGTCCGTAAGCAATTCTCCGATCTGATCCGTCCCGGCGATACCGGCGATGAGGTGCGTGTTGTTCAGTATTTTCTGGCAGTCGTCGGTAACTTTTACGATACCGTGCCGTCCATCCCGATCAACGGAGACTTTGACACCGCAACAGAAAACGCCGTGCGCGCTTTCCAGCGCACCGTCGGCCTGCCCGAAGACGGTATCGTAGGTGAACAGACCTGGAACGAGTTGTACAACGCCTATCGCGGCATCGTTGACACGCTGGTGATTCCCGAAAATCGGATCGCTCCCTATCCCGGCGAGCCGTTGACGTTGGGATCCGAAGGTCAATTCGTCACTTTTCTGCAGGAGTATCTATCCGTCATATCGCAAACCTATCCCTCCATTCCAACGGTAGCGGTCACAGGCACCTTTGACGATCAGACGCAGGCGGCAGTAGAAGCCTTTCAGCAGGAATTCGGGCTATCCCCCAACGGTCTTGTCGGTGCCACCACCTGGGAACGGATCGCAAGCCTATACGAGGATCTGACCGTCGGTATGGAAAAGCAGATCGGCCAAAACCCGGGTTATACCATTGAACAGGAGGTTCAGACATGACATACAGCGATTGGCAGCGACGCGACCACATCCGCGAAGTTCAGGAATATCTCCGTACACTGGCGCTCACGGACAACATTCACCGCGAGCTGGCTGTGGACGGTATTTACGGCGAGGAGACCGCCAAAGCCGTTCGCAGCTTTCAACAGGTCAACGGGCTTTCCGTCACGGGAAAAGTTGATTTTGAAACCTGGGAGCGCTTAGCAGAGGACTATCTCGATGCGCTGACGCTGCTCTCGGAAGCGCAGGCAGCTCAGCACTTTCCCTCCCCGCAGCATGCCATCCGTCCGGGCAACCGCGGCAACTTAGTCTATATTCTTCAGGCTATTTTAAACACGCTGACCGAGGCATGGGAGGCTTTGGCAGATATTAACGTGAACGGCGAATACGATGACGCGACAGAACGGCGTGTCAAAGAACTGCAGGCCTTTAGCGGCTTTCCCGAAACGGGCGAGGTCGACCGCTATTTCTGGGATCATTTAATTACGTGGTATAACAGTCTGTCACGGGAGGTGTAACGCAGTGCGACGCCACTCCGTTTTTTTGAAAAATGCAGCGATTTTGACGGTGACCTCGCTCATTTTGCGTACGATCGGTATCTTCTTCCGCATTTATATGTCCAACAAGATCGGTGCGGAGGGTATGGGGCTGTATCAGCTCATCGTATCCATCTACGTACTGGGGGCTACCTTTGCGACCTCCGGTATTTCTACGGCCGTGACTCGCTTGGTCGCCGACGAACTGGTGCGCGGAACAGCATCCTCGGTTCGCCGCATTCTCAGGCGCTCTATTGCATTAAGCCTGATCCTCGGAGTGGCTTCCACCGCGATCATCTACGGCGGCGCCGAGCTTATCAGTGTGTATTGGATTAAAGATATCCGCGCAACATCCGCACTGCGCGTGCTTTCCTTCAGCTTACCTTCGATGGGGATATCCTCCTGCCTTCGCGGTTATTTTATCGCGCGGCGGCGTGTGGCAGTGTCCTCGCGTGCACAGCTGTTGGAGCAGGCTGTGCGCATCGGCATCGTGGTTTTCTTGCTGGACCGTTTTTCGGCGTTTGGGATCGGCATCGCCTGTATGGCGGTTATGATTGGCGATACCGTTGCCGAATGGGTCGCGTGCGGTTGTATCGCGCTGGGATATTGTGCGGATCGAAAACGCCTCAACAACGAATTACCGCCACGCGGTGCCTCGCCTCTCACGTCGGTGGTGCGACGTGTCCTCACCATCGCCGTACCCATTACCGCCGGACGATATCTGAACACGATCCTGCGGACGATCGAAAACATTTTAGTGCCCAACAGCATCGCAAAATACAGCGGCTCGCAGGAACGCGGCTTATCCCAGTTCGGCGCACTGAAGGGCATGGCGCTGCCGCTCATCTTTTTTCCAGCGTCGTTTCTGTCAGCAATGGCAACCCTGCTGATACCGGAAATCTCTGCTGCCAACGCATTAAACCAAAAAGAACGGATCAACAGTGCGGTGGAAAAGGCGTTGCGCATCACCCTGTTGAGTTCCATTTTGATCGGCACGGTTTTTACGGTGTTTTCACGGGAGCTGGGCTTACTGCTGTATAACAGCACAGAGGTAGGTCTGTATCTGCGCGTTTTGGCACCGCTCACCCCGATCATGTACACCGAAAGCATCGTGGACGGCATGCTGAAGGGTCTCAACCAACAGAACAGCTCACTGAAATACAGCATTGCCGATTCCTCTCTGCGCATTATCCTTATTCTGTTGCTGGTTCCGTATCGTGGTATGGGGGCGTTTTTGTTCATTATGGTCATCAGCAACCTGCTGACCTCCTTCTTAAACACGCATCGCCTACTGAAGGTGACGGGGATGTCGATCCGGTGGAGCCACTGGATCCTACGACCGCTTTTGGGTGCCTGCGGCGCCGCAGCCGTTTCCCTCATCATCACACATCTTCCCTTGATTTCTTCAGTTTCAGGTATATGGCTGACCGTTTTGGGCATCCTGTGTCTATGCGGTGTTTATATCGCGCTAATGTTAGGACTTGGCTGTATCACCCGTTCTGACCTTCGCGGTACCGTTAGCTAAAAAATGTTGAAAAAAGAAAGAAAAATTTTGAAATTTACCCTTGACAAGTGCCGGATGATAGTGTATTATAATCAAGCAGTTTGACACGCACCATTAGCTCAGTTGGTAGAGCACCTGACTCTTAATCAGGGTGTCCAGGGTTCG
>JAGBFF010000034.1 GCA_017936615.1 Clostridia bacterium
CGACCGAAGCGGTCGACTTATCCAGCTCAATACCGGTGATAGCCGCCTGCTTCTTAACCAGTTTGAAATTGTCGTAGTACGTCGCACCGGTACCGTAGCTCGCGGCATCCGCATACTGGAGCTGACGCACCGACCACTCCCAGCCGGTGTTGGCGTTCATATTCTCTGTCGCACCGGTGGTGAATTCGATGGTATACGTCGTCCAGTCTGCCGCAGCGGGCAGATTCACGTCTGCCCAACCGCCGGTCCAGTCGCTGCCGACGCGATTGATATCAAACTTACCGAAGCCCTTGCCCTCGTGCTTGTAATCAAAGCTGAACACGTAGGTGGTATTCGGCTCGAGAATGGCGTTGAACGCCGCTTTGTAGTCCACGCCGGGCCACACAGCGGTACCACCCTCATTGACGGTCGTTTCGATCTTGATGCCCTTGCTGCCATCAACACCGACACCATCCATGATGTAGGCACTGTTACCCCACGAAGCAGTGGGGCCCTGCTCAAAGTCGCCGTTGACAATCAGATTTGCTTCCTCCGCCACCGTGGGCAAAACAATACCCGAAACAGTGCAGGTGATCAGCAAAGTCATTGCCAACACACAGGACAACCACTTTCGCACACTTGATTTCATTTGGTCCTCTCCTCCTTTTAATTTGCAAAATGACCAATTTCTACTCTTTAAGTATAAAAAAAATTATGCGACCTGACAATGGACTTTTTTACAAATTTATGTGTTTTTTTATCAAAAAACACCCAGCAGAACCTCTGTTTGGCGTTTTCCCTGAATTTACCAGAAGCAAGATCGCATTTGATCCTCGGCATTTTGTAGTACTTGCTGCGAAAAAAGTGCTCACTCTGACGGTTTTTGCTGCTTATGCCTTTCTGCGCTTGCGCGACACCCATAAGACAGCGGCACTCAGCATAGCAAGCACTGCCACCGTCGAAAGCACGTGTACGCTTTCGCCGGTGCTCGGAATTCCGCCTTCTGCTACGATCAGCGCATCTGCCAACAATTCACCGTAATTCGGCTGACCGTACTCAGCAAGCAGGGCGTTGATCTCCCCGCGGCGCTCGTCGGAGAGCTGCTCCCAGATCTCCTCGCCGTTCAAAACATTCTGGTAGTTCTCCTCGGTCACCTCGATAACGGGATCACCCCAATCGTCGGTGCAGTAGTTATACCAGAAATCCTCGGCAGTCATCTCCATAGCGTCATCGACACCGTCATCCTGCCAGATACGCACATAATCCACTTCTAACGGATTCCCTTGGATACCACTGAGCATCAGGCACAGCTCCTGCTCGTTCATGACCGAGAAAATACCGTCCTTCAGTTCGCCCTTCTTGATGTCGGGAAGCGGGACCGGTACCACGTCGGCAGCGTAGGTGATCTCATACATCATCACACCGTCCATATACGCCTGAACGAGGTTTTCATCCCACACCCATCCCAAGGTGTGCCATTCCTTATCGCCCAACGCGTTCATGGCGTTGTGGGTGTTGGCGTACCACTCTGTGGTTCCGTTAGCCCCTTCGGGCAAAGTCTGATCATGAAGTGTGACGGTCCAATACCCCTTATCGTATTGATGAACGATCCCCCAGAACTCCATCCAGTCAATCTCGACCCAGTGATTGTTTTCTCCCGGAATTTCAAATATCTTGCCCAGCGGCAGAGACCAGACGTTCGGACCGCCACCCGTGACCTCGGGATTGGGAATGCGCAACCGCACCTCCAAGTAACCCTTGTTCCAACTGAAACCGTTGTGGGTATTTACGTCAACAGAGGTCAACGTAATACCGTACGTGTTGGGGTTTTTCAGTGTCAAGATACCTTCTTCCACGTCATACGCATCACGGGTCACCGTACCTGCCGACCAATTGCGGGTCACATACCACTTGTAGCCCTCCGCGCCGGTCGCCATCGTATCAATGGAATCGATGGAATCAAATTCGTCACTGAAGATCAACCGATCCATGCCGACCTGCTGTGCGATCTCCGGTACCGGGAGCGGCTCGTCCGCCACGCGCAGGTAAGCTTGATCGGCGTTATTTACGGAATTCGTTTCCAAGATCGACAACCGCGGGTTCGCACGCGCCGAAACGACCAGGGCCCCCTCGGTCGCTGCCCACGGCTGCGCATCCTTAATGATTACAGAATCGTCGGTCTCCATTGCAGTGCTGCAGGTATGGGTCAGTGTGCGGATCACTTCACCGTCGACGGCGATATCCACCTCAATAACCGAGCCGGCAGGCACCGGATCAACGCCTTGGTTGACGACCGTCACAGCAAACAGCAGCTCCGCACCGACGGGAACCTGACCGTCACCACCGTCCCACGCGATATCCCGAACGGTAAAATCAATGTGCGTTGCTGCCTGTGCAAGCACCACGTTGTCCAAGCAGACGGTGCCGGCAGCATCGGTGGTCAGTGTCAGGAAACTGTCTTCCTCTTCCGCCGCCTCAGGCACGGTAAATTCATACGTTTCCCGCGCCCATCCGTTTATCCCGTTTGCCGTTTTCTCCAACAGGACGGCTGCTCCGTTCGTCAGGGTCGCTGTCACGTGACCCGCAGCCGAATGATAACGAAAAGAGAGTCGGTAGGTTTTCCCCGGCTGAAGACCGTCGATTCTCTGTGAAACGGAAGCACCGCTCGTCAGCACTGCCGCCGTGGAGTTTGCACGGCCCTTGCCATCCTCAAGTACAGTACCGCCGGACAGCACCCAGGAATCGTCGTTTTCAATATCGAAGGAACCGTTGTTGATCAGTGCCTTTTCACCGGAGACCGTTACCTGACAAGAAGCGGTTTTGCCGCTCTTCGTGGCAGCGGTGATCGTAGCCGTACCTTTGCCGACTGCGGTCACAGCGCCGTATTCTACCGTGGCGACGTTCTCGTCGGAAGATACCCACGCGGAGCAGTTGGTGTCGCCATTAAAAGGCGTTGCTACCAAGGACAGGTCGGCAGTGCTCCCGGGAATCATCACCAGACGATTGTGATCCATCGTAACCGACTCCGCCTCCACGCCGGAATTGTACAGGCGCAGACACACATTATCCACAACGGCAGGGGTGATTCCTTCTACCTTGCTCATAACGGCAAGATGCTCTCCGGACGTGAGAGTCATATCGGACGGTGTCGTAAAGATCTTGGAGGTATGCCGCCACACCGTATCGTTTTCGGTTTTCAGGATTTGGGTCATCAGGCCCATACCGCCACTCCACATGCGGAAATCCGAGTTCGGCGTTGCTATGTAGTCAAACGATATCTCATAGGTCGTTCCCGGCAACACCGGTACATCCGCCGTGTAAAAGGTATAGGCGTTAGTGCCTTTTACAGGATTTTTCAGCTCCAAACCGTAGCCGCCGTCCTTGCCGATACCCGGCTTGATCGAGCCCGGAACGGCACAGCTCCAGTTCACATCGCCTTGTTCGAAATCACCGTTTACGAGCAAATTATCGTATTCGTCAGCCACGGGTGTCGCGCTTTCTTTCGGAGCGGTCTCCGCCCAAGTCGCGGCTGTGCCGGAAGTAATACAGACGACCAGCACCGTCGTTACCAACACACCGGATAACAATTTACGCATACTGAAATTCATGCGATCCCCTCCTCGAAACGTAAAATGGCGGTCTACATATCTTAAGTATAAAAAGGGAAAGACGCGTTGACAATGGACTTTTTTGCAAATTTATGTGCTTTTTTATCAAAAAACGCCCGACAGATTGCTCTGTCGGGCGTTTTCGTGATTTTTTAGCGCCAGATACGCACCCAATCTACATCCATCGGATACGTCTCGCGGCTGGTGAGGAACACCACGCCGGTATCCGTATTCATAATGGAATGCTGACCGTTCCATTCGGTTCTTTGGAGATCGGGCCAAATCTCTTTGAAACGGGGCAAGGGCGTTGGATCATCGCGATAGTAGTATTCCGGCAATGCATCCTCGGTATATTCCGCAGAATGCATCAGCTTGCCGTCCATGTACCATGCAACGCGACCTTTTTCCCACAGTGCACCGTAGGTGTGCCACTCGTCACCGATAAAGGGAAATTGATCCAAATATCCGGTCGCATTGACAAGGTTGGTTCCGAACACGGTATGCCAGTTCCCATTCTCAAGCTTCTCGCCGTTGCGGTAGTGGTCGTGCAGCGTACCGGCAAAATACTTTTGATCCTCGCCGTCCTTGTTCTTGGTAATGAACAGCTCGACCACATCCAACTCGCCGACGTGAGTCCAGTTTCGCTTCATGAAATCGTCGAGACCCATCGTCCAGAACGCAGGTATGCCGCCGTATTCACCCGTCGGCATACCGGCACGCATACGAACCTCCAAATAGGTGCCGCAGGTCACGGTAAAACCGGTATCCAGCGGTGCACTATAGGTTACCAGACCGTACGCTTTCGGCTGCGGTCCGCCCATATGGATGTAGGAATCCTGCTGGGTAATGTAGTCACGCGTCAGGCGGCAGCCATAGGCGTCGGGATACCATTTGTAGCCCGGCTGATGCGTCGCATCGATGTCGATGGTATCCAGCGAATCGAAATCGTCCTCAAACACGAGGGTGGTCATTCCCGCAGCGGCTGCCGCCGCGGGAATCGGAATATTTTTTACGCTCATAATACTCTCCCTTTGTTACACCTTTCTACGCTTGCGCGTTGCCCACAGAGCTGCGGCGCTCAGCGCCACTACAGCAATCGCCGCCGGGAGTGTGCGCGCGCCCTCACCGGTATCCGGAGAATCCGTCCCGGGTTCCTCGCCATCGGGCGTGCCGCCCTCGGCGATGATCAAGGCGTCTGTAAGCAGCTTGTCATAGGTCGGCTGACCGTATTCCTCAAGGAGAGCATTGATCTCGGCTTTGCGCTCGTCGGAGAGTTGCTCCCAGAGCTCCTGACCTTTCAGGACGTTCTGATAGTTCTCCTCGGTAACTTCGGCAATGGGATCACCCCAATCGTCGGTGCAGTAGTTATACCAGAAGCCTTCTGCTTCGATATCGATGATCTCTTCATCGTTGCCGCCATCCGGTGTCATACCGCCGCCTTCGCCCTGCCAAATACGGACATAGTCCACCAACAGAGGAACCTCATCATCACCTCCAAGGAACAGACACATTACCTGCTCATTCAATTGTGAGAAAATACCCTCACGAATATCGCCTTTGTTGATAGCGGGGAAAGGATTCGGCAAGCCGTCTTCGCTGTAGGTGATCTCAAACATCTTCTCGCCGTCCATATACGCTTGAATGATGTTTTCATCCCACAGCCAGCCCATGGTGTGCCATTGCTTATCGCCCATCGCGTCGATCGAGGCATTGGTGTTTCTAGCCCAGAAAGTCACCTCGCCTGTTTCCATGTTCTTTTCCTGGTCGTGCAGCGTAACGGTCCAATAGCCATCCGGATGGTCTTCGGTATTACCCCAGAATTCCAGCCAGTCCATTTCGACCCACTTGTTATTCTCGCCTTCGGTCTCATACAACTTGGTCAACGGGAAGGACCACACGGTCACACTGCCGCCGTAAGTGTCACGCGGGGTGGGGATACACATACGCACTTCCAGATAACCCTTGTTCCAAGCAAAGCCGTTGTGGGTATTGACGTCTACCGTCGTCAGCGTAATACCGTAGGACGATGTGCCGTCCTTGATCGTGAGGATGCCATCCTCCACATCGTACGCATCGCGCGCGACGGTAGGATCACCCCACTGGCGGGTCACGTACCACTTGTAGTACTCAAGACCGGTCGCCCCTGCATCAATCGTGTCAATGGAATCGAATTCATCGCTGAAGATGAGCTTATCCATACCTGCCTGCAGTGCCTTTTCGGGTGCTGCCAGCAGTTCGTCCGCCGCACGCAGATGTACTTGATAGGCATTGTTAGCCGAATTCATCTCCAGAATCGACAAGCGCGGGTTGGCACGGGCAGACACCACGTGCGCGCCCTCGGTGGCCGCCCACGGCTCGGTGTCCATCACGATTGCCATCTCGCCGGAGGCCATTGCAGTCGTGCAGGTGTAGGTCAGGGTACGGACCACCTCACCGCTGATAGCAATGTCCACCTCAATGACCGAGCCTGCCGGAACAGGATCGGCGCCCTCATTAGCAATGGTAACTGCAAAGAGCAGTTCCGTGCCGGTGATTACCTGCTCCTCGCCGCCGTCCCAAATAATGTCTTTGACGACGAAGTCAACGAGTGATGCCTTCTGTGCCAGGAACACGTTATCCAGATAGATCGGACCGGCACCATCGGTGGTCAGCGTGAGCAGACTGGCTTCTTCTGTCAAAACCTCGGGCGTGGTAAACTCATAAGTCACCTGCTTCCACTGATTGAGCGTGTCTGTTTTTTTCTCCAACAGCACCGCTTCGCCGTTCGTCAGCTTTGCCGTCACATAGCCCGCGGTCGAGCGATAACGGAAGGAAAGCAAGTACGTTGCATTCGGCTGCAGAGTCACACTCTGCTCGACAGTAGCGCCGTTTGTCAGCACCGCCGCTGTGGAGTTTACACGACCCTTGCCGTCTTCCAGCACAGCGCCGCCGGACAGCCTCCAGGAATCATCGTTTTTGGTATCAAAGGTTCCGTTTTTAACCAGCGCCTCTTCGCCGGAAACGGTCACTTTGCAGGTGGCTATCTTGCCGTTCTTCGTGGTAGCGGTAATGGTCGCGGTACCCTTACCGACAGCGGTCACGACGCCGTATTCCACCGTCGCAACATTTTCGTCAGAAGAGGCCCAGACAGACTGGTTGACATCGCCGCCGAACGGCGTTGCCATGATCGCCAAGGTCTCGGTACGACCGGGAACCATCGCCACTTTATCCTTGTTGAACTTAATGGACTCCGCCTCAACGCCGGAATTGTACAGGCGCAGGCACACGTTGTCGATGACAGCAGGAGTGTCACCCTCAACACGGCTGACAATAGAGAAATCCCAACCCGGATTCAGCGTCATATCCGCCGGGGTAGTAAACGTTTGAGAGGCGTGCTTCCACTCGGTACCGTCACCGCTCTCTTTCGTCGGAGACTGCAGCGCCATTCTGGAACTCCACAAATGGAACTGGGCGTTCGGGGTCGCCAAATAATCAAACGAGATCTCGTAGGTCGTCGCAGGTAACACCGACAACGGCAACTTGTAGAAAGTGCTGTTATCCTTACCTGTGGTGGGATTGACAAGCTCCAAGCCATAGCTTCCATCCTTACCGATGCCCGGCTTGATGTTGTTCTTAGCGGCGGCATCCCAGTTTGCAGCAAGCTGTTCAAAATCGCCGTTTTTCAGCAGATTGCCGTATTCATTGATCGTTACCGTGCAGGTCGCGGTCAAGCCCTTGGCGGTGGTCGCCGTGATAGTCACGGTGCCGCTTGCCGCCAGTGCAGTGATCACGCCGTCCTGCGATACCGAAACAATATTTTCGTTACTGGAACTCCAGGTCACCGCGCCGACGTTCGAGTTCAGCGGGGCGCTGCTAACCATCAGCGTTGCCGTATCGTCCGGCAGCAGATCCATCACTGACGGTGCAATCGTGATCGACTCCGCCTCCGGCTGACGAACCAACGTGATGTTATCCACGTAGGTATCAGCACCGACACCCGCGGTAAATTGTCTCAGATAAAAACTATAGTTATTGTCAAAAGCCGGACTGGCACCGGTATCGAATACCACGACCAGTTCTTTCCACTCATTGTCACTATCCGCGGTGCTCCACATATAATTGCCGTCAACGAAGGTGATATCCTTCAATTTAGCAGTAGAAGCAACAAGGCGAATCGAGGGACCCTTGGTCCACAGCGAAAGGATATAACGGCTGTTAGGCTCCAGCTTCACCTGTCCCAACCTTTGGATGTAGGTTATCGCCGGGCTGACATCCTTGTCGAATTTGAGTGCCTGGGTACCGTCAATTCCGACGCCATCCTCCACCGAAACACCATCGGCAGGCAGATGGGGAACGATCCCCGCAGCGCCCAATTCCAGATCGCCGTTGGGCAGGATGTTGGCGTATTTGCTGACCGTCACGGTGACAGAGGTCGATTTGCCCTTATCATTCGACACGGTGATGGTCGCGGTGCCGCTTTCCGCCACCGCGGTGACAGTACCGGTCTGATCCACCGTTGCGATCGCCGTATCCGAAGACGTCCAAGTCAGCGTGCCCACGTTCGAGCCTACCGGAACGCCCTTAACAGCCAGCGTGACGCTGCTGTTCGGCAGAACCTCAACATTGCCCGAGGGAATCGTGATCGACTCCGCATCGGATACCACGTTGACCACGCTGGTAGCAGTTAATCCTTTGTCGTTGGTCGCGGTAATGGTTACCGTACCGGTTTTGGCCACAGCCGTGACCTTACCGGTCTGATCGACCGTCACAATCGAGGCGTCTGAAGACGTCCAGGTCACCACACCGGCGGTGGCATTTGTCGGCGTGGGATTGACCGTCAAGGTCTGCGAAGCGCCCTGAAGCAGGTAAATGGAATTCGGGGTGATCGCAATAGCCTCCGCATCCGGTGCCGCCTTTTTGACTAGTGTGATATTGTCAACGTAGGTGTCTTCCGTAGCGTTAGTGAACCGCCGCAGATACATGGTATAGTTATTATCCCAAGACGGATTGGTACCGGTGGTGAATTCAACCGTCATTTCCTTCCACTCGTCGGTACTCTCCGTGGTGTTGTACTGCGTTTGTCCACCGGCAAGCGTGATGTCATTCAGCTTCGCGGCCGAGAGGACAAGTCGGATCGAGGGACCCTTCGTCCACAGTGACAACACATAACTGCTGTTAGGCTCCAGCGTCACCTTTGACAAATTTCGCAG
>JAGBFF010000035.1 GCA_017936615.1 Clostridia bacterium
AAGCGCTGACCGACCATACCGGTGCAGCCGATGATGCCGACGTTGTAAGTTTTCATAACAAACGATCCTTTCCGGAAAGAAAATTTAAGAATACACCGGAAACAGCACCGTGAAAAAGCACAGAGAATCCCGGATATCCACTTGACTTTTGTCGATTACTATTGTAGCATTAAGTGATGAAGATGTCAACAATCACGGGTGAATGAAAGCCCGAATGGAGAACGATTTTTAATGGAAATGAAACGACAGGACTTTGCTTATGATCTTCCCCAGGAGTTGATCGCGCAGGAACCGCTGGAGCCACGTGATCATTCACGCCTGCTGGTACTGGACAGAAAAACCGGCCAGCGTAGTGATCGCCACTTTTACGATGTGGAGGAGATCCTGCAGCCGGGTGATTGCCTTATACTTAATGACAGCCGGGTGTTGCCCGCGCGGCTGTACGGTAACCGCAAGGAGACGGGCGCGGCGGTGGAGCTTCTGCTGCTTAACCCGCACGGTCACGACGTTTGGGAGGTGCTTGCAGGTCCCGGTCGCAAGGCGCGTCCGGGTGATATCCTGACCTTCGGCGGCGGGCTTTTGGATGCCGAGGTGCTTGAGATCCTGCCCGGCGGCAATCGATTGGTGAAATTCCGCTACGAAGGAAATTTTTACACGTTGCTCGAGCGCATCGGTCAGATGCCGTTGCCCCATTATATTACGCACGAATTGCGCGATACAGAACGGTATCAGACGGTTTATTCCCGTGAGCTCGGTTCGGCAGCCGCGCCGACGGCAGGACTGCACTTTACGCCGGAGTTGCTCGAACGCCTGAAGAACAAAGGTGTCAACATC
This sequence comes from Clostridia bacterium, assembly GCA_017936615.1. Classification (GTDB taxonomy): domain Bacteria; phylum Bacillota; class Clostridia; order Oscillospirales; family Acutalibacteraceae; genus RGIG3009. Next base: position 835 of record JAGBFF010000035.1, read on the forward strand.
GGCTTTGTGACCCTGCACGTGGGTCTCGGCACCTTCCGCCCCGTCAAAGAGGAGAACATCCTGGATCACAAGATGCATTCCGAGCATTATGAATTGTCCGAGGAAACGGCCGAGTTGATCAACCGCACCCGCGCCGCGGGTGGACGCGTATTTGCTGTGGGTACGACAAGCTGTCGTACCCTGGAGAGCGTGGGACTGACCGACGGTGTGGTCAAAGCGGCAGAGGGTTGGACCGAGATCTTCATCTATCCCGGGTATCGGTTTCAGGTGCTGGATGGTCTGATCACCAACTTTCACCTGCCGGAAAGTACGCTGATCATGTTGGTCTCAGCGTTTGCGGGACACCAGCTGACGATGGAGACCTACCGCTACGCGGTGGAGCAGCGGTACCGCTTTTTTAGCTTTGGCGACGCGATGCTGATCCAATAAAAGGAGTTTGCTATGGAAATTGTAAAGACCTGTGGTGCGGCGCGCCGCGGTGTGCTGGAAACGCCTCACGGCACGGTGCAGACCCCCGCATTTATGAACGTGGCGACCTGCGGTGCGATCAAGGGTGCGGTATCGGCGTACGATCTTGCAGAGATCAAGTGTCAGGTACAACTGTGTAACACCTATCATCTGCATCTTCGTCCCGGTGAGGATCTCGTACGCGAGATGGGCGGTTTGCACGGCTTTACCGGTTGGAAAGGGCCGATTTTGACCGACAGCGGTGGATTTCAGGTGTTTTCGCTGGCCAAGCTGCGTCGCATTGGGGAAGAGGGTGTGACCTTTTCCTCTCACATCGACGGCCGGAGGCTGTTTATCGGGCCGGAGGAGAGTATGCGGATCCAGTCCAAGTTGGGTTCGACCATTGCGATGGCGTTTGATGAGTGTGTTGAAAATCCGGCGAAATACGATTATTCCGCGCGTTCCTGCGATCGGACGACGCGTTGGTTGAAACGCTGTGTGGCGGAGATGGAGAAGCTACGTGAGCAGCCCGACACCATCAACCCCAAACAGTGGCTGTTCGGTATCAATCAAGGCTGCACCTATGAAGACCTGCGTATCCGCCATATGCAGGAGATCGCGGAGTTGGATCTGGACGGCTACGCAGTGGGCGGCTTGGCGGTGGGCGAGCCGACCGAGGACATGTACCGCATTCTGGACGCGGTGGTACCGCATATGCCGAAGAATAAGCCGCGGTATTTGATGGGTGTCGGTACGCCGGAAAATATTTTGGAAGGCGTCCGTCGTGGCATCGATCTGTTCGACTGCGTGATGCCGGCGCGGAATGCGCGCCATGCCCATGTGTTCACATGGGAGGGGCATCGTAATATGCTCAATCAAAAGTATGAGCACGACCCCCGTCCGTTGGATGAAGACTGCGATTGCCCGACCTGCCGTCGTCATTCACGTGCGTACATCCGTCATTTGTTTAAGGCAAATGAGATGCTTGCAATGCGGCTGTGTGTGATCCACAACCTGTATTTTTACAACACACTCACCGAGCGTATCCGCGAGGCGTTGGACAACGGAACCTTTGAAGAATTTTATCAAACGTACCGCGGTGTACTGGATCGTCGCATTTAATTGTAAACTTTTTTATCTTTTTTGTATTTTTCCTTGCTTTCAAGCCGAAGATTCGGTATAATGTTATAGATTACTTTGGAGGTGTAAACTATGGAATTGGTCGGTATGCTCGTTATGTGGGGTGCGATCATCGCAGTGATGTATTTCCTGATGATCCGTCCGCAGAAAAAGAAGCAGAAGGAAGAACAGAGAATGCGCGAGAGCGTCCGTGTGGGTGACGAGATCACCACCATCGGCGGCATCTGCGGTCGCATTGTCAACATCAAGGAAGATACGTTCGTTATCGAAACCAGCGTCGATCGCAGCAAGATGGTCATCAAAAAGTGGGCTATGCAGAGCTGCGATACCGTTCATGATGCCGATATCGATGACGACGATGACGATGATGACGATATCTAATTTATCGTAACAGGTACTATTTTCTCAACCTAACGCATAGGCTGATGGTGTGATCTGAAGCAGATGCGGAGGGAAGGTAATGAATACACGCAAAGAGAATTTATCGGTTGCGGCACGCATCGTGCGTCCGATTGCCTTCGGCGGCGGTGCCGGTATTTTGGTGTGTCTGGTGCTGCTGCTTGCAGCGGCAACGGTCATGGCATCCTGTCAGGTGCCACAGGCGGCAGTGACCCCTGTTGCGGTGGCGATCCTGGCGGTTGCGGCGTTTCTCGGTGGCTTCACAGCGGCACGCATCGCCCGCGAACGCGGTCTGCTGTACGGTGCCGGTTGCGGCTTGCTGTTGTTCCTTGTTACGGCGATCGCCGGTTTGGGGACGGAACAAGTCGTGCAGGGTACGCTGCTGTTTCTGAAGTTGGCGGTAGCATCGGGCTGCGGTGCCGTCGGCGGCATCGTCGGCGTCAATATGAAACGTCGGTAACACACGAAAAAACGGGGCGGAGCCATCCGCCCCGATTTTGGTTTTCGTTCGGCATATCCGTGCCATACGTTGCATAGAATGCACTGTATGAAACGGAGGAATGCATATGAGACGGAAGCGGACAAACCGTGCCGGACGTTTTTGGGCGGAAAACCGCCGGTTGCTGTTGTTTTTGTTGCTGCCGATGGGCGGCAGTGTCTGCGGTATGCTGCTGTATTCGTTGATTCGACCGGCCGAATGGTTGACGCTGCTGACGATCGAACGTATCACGCCGAGCGTTTCCGCCGTGTTTTCCGGCTTGTTTGAATCCTGCTTTCAACCGATCCTGTTGCTTTCGCTACTGTTCATCGCCGGATTGTCGGCGTGCGGTGCGCCGCTTGCCGTTATTATTCCCGTGTTTTGGGGGCTTGGTCTCGGTCTCACACAGGCAAGCTACTATGCCTCGGGTTGGCAGGGAGTGCTGATCGTTGCTGCCGTGATGCTGCCGCACTCGGTTATGGAGTTGGTGGCGCTGCTCATGGCGGCATCGGAATCGTTGCGGATGTCACTGCAGTTTACGGTACTGTTACTGCCGCGTTCAGCGCATTGCGGTGGGTTGTGGCAGGAGTTCCGTTTGTACGGTATTCGGTTTTTGTTGTTACTGTTGTTATTGTTTGGCGCGGGAGCCTTGGATGTGATCCTGCGCTTGGTATTTGCAGGCTGGCTCTAGGAAGTATAAGAAAAGGAGTGTTACTATGGCTGGATTCTTTGGTATGTTCGATCAAAGCAAGCCGGGCCCGGGTGTATCGAAGGACGAACCGCAAAAGAAAGCCTTTTTCAAGTTTTTTGAACTGTACGGTAGAAAATTCTGGAAGCTTGTGATCGCGAACCTTCTGTATGTGCTGGTGTCACTTCCCATCGTGACGCAGGGCTTGGCACAGGCGGGTTTGACCTACATCACACGCAATTATGCGCGTGAGAAGCACGCGTTTATCAAGGCCGACTTCTTTGAGACCATCAAAAAGAACTGGAAACAGGCGCTGATCGTCGGCATTTTGGAGCTGGTCATCGGTGCTGTGATGGCGTTTGCGCTGTATTTCTACTGGATGTCAGCCATGACTGCTGAGGAATTCTCGTTTATGTCCATCATTCCGGTCGCACTTTCGCTGTTCATGGTGATGATGTTCGTATTTACACGGTATTATCTGTATCTGCAAATGATCACTTTTAACATGTCGCTGAAACAGCTCATTCGTAACAGTGTACTGTTTGCGATGGCGGGGGTAAAGCAGAATATTCTCATCACGCTGGTGCTGGTGGCGATCTATGCACTGCTGATCGTTCTGCTTTTCAATTTCTTTTGGCTTGCGATTCCGATCCTGCTTGCGATGTTCATCTTTTTCCTGCCGGCGTTCCGTTCGTTTTTGATCCAGTTTACGATCTTCCCGCTGGTTAAAAAAGCGATCATCGATCCGTATTATAAGGAGCATCCCGATGCGGATATTGATAAGCGTCACGATCTGAATTTGGATGTGGAAGAGACCGAGTCACAGAAAGAGACGCAGGAAGAACCGGTATTTACCGACGTGGTTCGCAGCAAAGAGGAGTCCGTCGTTCCCAAGCAGTACAGCGATAGCGAGCTGCGGCGTGGACGCAAGCTCAAAAAGCAGGCCGATGCCGACGATGATGATGGTACGATCTAAGAAATAGCAGCAGCCCCTGCTGAGTGATTCGGCAGGGGCTGCTTTCTTTGTTCTTATTTCTTGTTGAAGCTGTCTTTCAGCGATACCGCACGGTTGAACACCGGATGCTCTACAGTGCTGTCAACGTTGTCGATGCAGAAGTAGCCGAGACGCAGGAACTGGAACGAGGTAGGCGCTTCTGCCGGAAGAACGGCGGCTTCGACCTTGCACTCGGTCAACGTTTCCAACGACGCTTCGTTCAGGCAATCCAGGAAGTTCTTGTCGCCGCCTTCGGGCTCGGCATCCGCAAACAGCGAGCTGTACAAACGAACCTCAGCGTTTTTGGCGGTAGCCGCATCGACCCAGTGGATGGTGCCGCGCACCTTTCTGCCGTCGGGCGTGTTTCCACCGCGGGTTTCGGGATCGTAGGTCGCCAGGATCTCGATCACGTTACCCTGTTCATCCTTGACGCAACCGGTGCAGCGCACGACATACGCAGACTTCAGACGTACCTCGTTACCGGGGAACAGACGGAAGTAGCCCTTGACGGGTTCTTCCATAAAGTCATCCTGCTCGACCCACAGTGACCGCGAGAAGGACACGGGATGCGTGCCGCGCTCGGGGTAGGAGGGATGGTTTTCCATCGCAAAGGTCTCGCTCTCACCTTCGGGATAGTTGGTAATGGTGAGCTTAACGGGGTGTAACACTGCCATAGCGCGGGTGGCGTTCTCGTTGAGGTCCTCGCGCAGGCAGTGCTCCAGCAGCGCAACCTCCACCGTGCTGGGCACCTTGGCGACGCCGACACGCTCGATAAAGTTTCTTACCGAGGCAGGGGTGTAGCCACGGCGGCGCAGACCGCGCAGTGTGGGCATACGGGGATCGTCCCAACCGGAGACAAAGCCCTCCTCGACCAGCTGACGCAGCTTGCGTTTGGACATAACGGTATAGTTGATATTGAGGCGTGCAAACTCGATCTGACGCGGTTTGCCGGGCAGATCGGCATGCTCCACCACCCAGTTATACAGCGGGCGATGATCCTCGAACTCCAGCGAGCAGAGGGAGTGGGTGATCCCCTCGATCGCATCCTCCAGCGGGTGAGCAAAGTCGTACATCGGGTAGATGCACCAACGGTTGCCCTGACGGTGATGCGGCGCGTGATTGATGCGGTAAATGACGGGGTCACGCATATTAAAGTTGCCGCTGGCGAGATCGATCTTGGCACGCAGCGTCATCGCACCGTCGGCAAATTCGCCCGCGCGCATCCGTGCGAACAGGTCGAGGCTTTCCTCGATCGGACGGTCGCGGTAGGGGCTGACAGCCGGATGTGTGAGATCGCCGCGGTTGGCGCGCATCTCGTCAGGAGACAGCTCGCAAACATACGCCAAGCCCTTTTTGATGAGCGAAACGGCGATGTCGTACATCGTCTCGAAGTAGTCGGAGGCGAAGTAAAAACGGTCGTCCCAATCGTAGCCGAGCCAGTGAATATCCTCTTGGATGGCGTCGACGTATTCCTCATCCTCTTTGGTGGGGTTGGTGTCGTCCATACGCAGGTTGCAAATGCCGCCGTACTTCACCGCCGTGCCGAAGTCGATGCAGATCGCCTTGGCATGACCGATGTGCAGATAGCCGTTGGGTTCGGGCGGAAAACGGGTGTGAATTTGCTGACCGTAGCAGCGGCCGTCAGGCTTGAGCTCCTCGTCGATAATATCGTGAATAAAGTTGCCGCCCATTTCGGTGGCGGTGATGCGTTCTTCAGACATACAAGTTCCTCCTTAGAGTGTTGCTGCGGCAGCGTTCAGCCGCGCGATGATTTCGTCGGTGCCAAGCAAGCTCATAATACCGCACAGATCAGGGGTGTTGCGGCGGCCGGTGACCGCTACACGAATGACGGTGCTGACGTCGCCTGCATGGCCTTTATAAGCGTCCGGCTGTTTTTTGTATTCTTTGATCTCGGGACAGAAGCCGAGCGAGGGGCACAGCGCCTTGATGGTATCGAACCACGCCTGCTTGTCCTGTGCGGGATCGTAAACAGCGGGATACGCGGTAAGGATCGCGCGGATATCCTCGGCGGCGAGCTGCTCCGGCCACGGATACTCGGTCGGACGCTCAAAGAAATACGCGGTGTATTCCGGCACCTCGCTCCAACGGGAGAGATCCTTACGCGGCTTCGGGCCACCGCGGTCGATGGCGAAGATGCCGTGCGTGAACGCCGGATCGGCGATCAGTTTTTCATAGAAGGTGGGGTTTTGCTCTTTTGCCCATGCCAGTACCGCTTCGGTCACGGTATCGGTGTCCATAGCGGCAATGACGTTTTTGCTGACGTCATTGAGCTTGTCCAGGTCAAACAAGGCACCCGAAACGCTCATTTTCTTGAGGTTGAAGGGGAACGCGCTGCGCGGTACACCGGGGTTGCGGCGGCGCCATTCCTCGTAGTCGCTGTTAGCGATGGTGAGCAGGTATTCCTGCACGCTGTCTGCCGGATAGCCCTGTTCGGCGTAAAAATGTACCGCCGCCTCGGGATCCTTGCGCTTGGACAGCTTGCGCTTACCGCCGTTGTCCTCCTTCATAATGGGACTGACATGCGCGTATTTAGGCGGCTTGACGCCCAAAACACGGAACAACTGCAGATGGATCGGCACCGAGGCGATCCACTCGTCGCCGCGAATGACGTGGGTGGTACGCATCAGGTGATCGTCCACAGCGTGGGCGAAGTGATAGGTGGGGATGCCGTCGGATTTCAGGAGAACGATATCCTGATCGTTTTCCGGCATTTCGATCGTGCCTTTAATCACGTCATCGAACTTCACACGACGGGATTCATCACCCGGAGAGCGCAGGCGCAGTACATACGGTTGACCGGCGCGCACCTTTTCGATCGCTTGCTCCGGAGTCAGCGCACGGCAGGAGGCGTATTCGCCGTAGTAGCCGGTGCGTAGCTTCTTTTCCTCTTGCACGGCGCGAGTGGCATCCAGTTCCTCCGGCGTGCAGAAGCAGGGATAAGCAAGGTTTTGCAGTAGCAAGGACTTGGCATAGATGTGATACAGCGAGGCGCGGTCACTTTGACGGTAGGGACCGTAGCTGCCGCTTTCTTTGCCCGGGGCTTCATAGCCTTCGTCGATGACCAACCCGTACTGACGCAGACCGGCGAGAATATCTGCCGCGCCACCGTCCACTTCACGTTTTTTATCGGTATCCTCCAAGCGGAAATAAAACACACCTTTGGATGCCCCCGCGGTCAGAAAGTTGACCGTAGCGGTAAACAACACACCGAGGTGCAGGTAACCGGTGGGGGAGGGCGCAATGCGGACAACGCGCGCACCTTCCGGCAGATCACGCGGAGGATAGCGGAGTTCGCAGTCCTCGGGCGTCTCGGTCACATCGGGAAACAACAGATCAGCAAGCTCTTGCAGGGCACTCATAAGGGGCCTCCTTGATAAAGAAATACATATATACTGATATATTACAATTTTTGGTTGAAAAAGTCAATGTAAGTGTGGTATTATAAGAAAAAAGATTTTGTACTGAGGATGATTTTCATGGAAGAAATGACAAAAACAGTCGAAACGGAACGCTTGCCGCGTGCGCTCAGCTGTATCCAGCCCACCGGCACCCCCACGCTTGGCAACTATTTGGGTGCGCTGCGTAACTGGGTCGCGATGCAGGATTCCTTCGAATGCTTTTATGCGGTAGCGGATCTTCACGCCATCACGGTGCGTCAGGAGCCTGCCAAGCTGCGGCAGCAGATCCGCGAAATGTTCGCCCTGCTGCTCGCCATCGGTTTGGACCCCAATAAGTCGCTGCTGTTCGTACAGTCGCAGGTGCCGGAGCACGCGCAGATGGCGTGGCTTTTGTCTTGCCACACCCAGTTTGGCGAGCTGTCCCGTATGACCCAGTTTAAGGATAAGTCTGCCAAGCACGCAGATAACATCAATGCCGGTTTGTTTACCTATCCTGCGCTGATGGCGGCAGATATTCTGCTGTACCAGCCGCAGTATGTACCGGTCGGTGAGGATCAGAAGCAGCATTGCGAGCTGACCCGCGATTTGGCGCAGCGTTTCAACAATCTGTATGCCAACACCTTTACCGTGCCCGAGCCGTACATCATGAAAACCGGTGCCCGTGTGCGTTCCTTGCAAGAACCGCTGAAAAAGATGTCCAAATCGGATGAAAACCAGAATGCGTTTATCTCGCTGAAGGACGATACCGACACCATTCTCCGCAAGTTCCGCCGCGCGGTGACGGATAGCGAGGCCAAGGTGCGTTACGCCCCCGGCAAGGACGGTATTAACAACCTGATGGAGATCTATTCTGCGGTGACGGGCAAGGAGCTCGACGCCATCGAGCAGGAGTTTGACGGCCGTGGCTACGGCGATTTCAAAACCGCTGTCGGTGAAGCCGTTGCGGCAGAGCTCGCGCCCATTCAAGCGCGGTTTGCCGAGCTGATGAAGGATAAGGCACAACTCGATACACTGATGAAGCAGGGCGCGGAAAACGCCTCCCGCGTCGCCGGACGTACTCTCGGCAAGGCGATGAAGAAGCTCGGATTTGTGCAAGTGTAAGAAAAAGGACAGACGGCTTAACCGTCTGTCCTTTTTATATCGTGGGTCATTCTGTGGTATCGGTCAACTCTCGTATGCCACACAGATCGGTGAACAGGGTGAGAACACCGTTTTCGTTACGTTCGCAGGTATACTCGGCGGAGCCGATATATCCGTCGGTTAATCCCAAGGCGTCATAATGGCGCGTCATACCCGGGAAAATTGGCATATAGCCTTCACCAATACCGTGATAGGATGTCAGTTCATACACCGCCTGCAGCGTATCGTTTTTGTAATTGTGCGTTACACGCACGATGCCGATGCCGGGAGCGAAGGTGTAGGCCATTTTACCACCGCGGTCGCCCAAACCACCGGATAGTCCCATAACCTCAATATCCAGCGTAACGCAATCGTCGAAGCTTCCGGCGGCGGTATGAACCGTACCGGCTTTATGTAAACAATGGGTGGTTCTGGTGCGACAACCGCCGCAGCGCCCGTTTTTGGTTTGCGGATGGTCGATCAACCAATCCTCCGACCACAGGCAGCCGACTGAATCGCTCAGGATGGTGAGCAGGTGGTTGTAAAACACGGGGTATCCGATATCTCCCACGCCGCGCGTAGCAGCTTTCCATTCGAAGGAAAATAGGCGTTCGCCGTCGTCCAGCATAAGCTGTTTCTCGGATTGAAGAACACCGTACACCTGGAAAAAGTTCCAGTGACCGCTATGCGTGCGGTGGGGATTAAAGACTTTGTCGGTTTCTAAAATACGGCGCATAACACGGCAAGCTATGTCTGTATGCGTACGCCGATACGGTGTATTAGCCAGCATTTCTGCACGTGCCATAACAGGCGACACGTCAACCAATATTTCTTCACCGTCATTGGTGACGCGGACATACTCACTGCGAAGCTGCAATAGGGTGTCGTGCCAGTTCGTCTCATCATAACCGCGACGAATATGGCGTGCGTGATGTGAGAAGATCACCTTTTTATCGTCGGCATAGGTGATCGTGCTGCACAAACGATGCTCCAGTTTTTGGGGGAGATCGGCAAGGGCGTACTCCCAGTAGTTGTCGGTGTGGCACGGGAACATTCCACCGCCACCAGCAATGTGATAACGGCTCAGCAGACAATCGGTGTGGGAAAAGCAATCGGTGATCTCCTGCCGGACAATACCGATGCCATTTTTGAAATATGTTTTATACGTGCGGAAATCGCCTTTGCCCGTCCATACTTCACAATCGGTAAATACACCGCAAGGAGTTTCCACGGTAACGCCCTGCGCCTCAAAGGTGAGCAGATAACCGTCGGAGGCCGTTATGCTGTCGCCGACCGCTGCATTGGGGATGCGTGCGCGAGAATCGCAGCGAAAGGCATTGTAAAACACATAATTGGAGGTAAAGAACACGCTTTGAAGATTTCCTGTACCGTATCCCGGTTGGTTCCAGAAACGAAGCTCGCCGTTGATGTATCGATATTCTTCTGCAATAGCCAGGAGATTGTAAGCGGAGGATTCCAGATCGGATAGCTCCTGCAAGCGCGTTTCCTCGATCCGCTGTGCTGCCAACGCATTCGCGTAATACGTATCAGCGGGATTCAGCAGAGACAGTGTTTTATTCAATGCTGCAAAGCCGTCATCGGGCTGACCGGCTCGAAAATATCCGTAGGCCAACCAAAACCATTCCCGGCCCAAACAGTGCGTTAAGCCGTGCTGTTCCAGGAAGGGGATCTGCGTGTTTTTGACAAAATCGACGCGTTCCCTTTTCGGCACCCTGTTCTCCTCGACGGCGAGAACGTATTCCATAATTTCTTCGTTTTTACCGATCAATGCAGATTCTTTGATACGAGCAAGCATTTCCTCGCTTTTTTTGCTGGGTATCCACCAAACGCCATGCGCCAGGGTGTCGGATAGAAAGCGGTGCTTATCCTCCGATTCGGGCAAAGCTTCTACCTCGCGCAAGACGTCCTCGTATACGGTTTCAAAACCGTCTTTGTTGTTTTTCAAACGCCAAAGCTTCAGTTCTTCAACCTTTTTCATTACCTTTACGACCAAGCGATCGTTCTCTTTTTCATTCACAGCGCCAAGCTCCTTTCTCAGCTTGCGGCGCCCTTCGTGCAGTTGCCATTTCACCGTGCCGACGGGTATTCGCAGGCGTTCGGCGATCTCTGCGACCGGCAGATCTTCAAAGTAGTGCAGCCGGATGACTTCCCTCGCTTTTTCGGGAAGACGGGCGACGCTTTCGTGCAGTGTTTCGTTCTCCTCGGAGGCGATGAACGCGTCCTCAACGTTCATTGAGGACGGAAGGCAGTTTTCGATGAACTCCAGCCCAACATATTCCCGAACCCGCATCAGCATATTTCTGGCACAGTTTTGAGCAATACGACAGATCCACACACCGTATTTCGACGGATCGTGCAGCAGATTCAGTTTTATAAAGGCCGTGACAAACGCATCCTGCGCGGCATCCTCGGCCATGTGATGGTTTTGCGTGACCGCATAAGCTGCGTTCAGTACACGGTGCTCGTGGTGCAGGACCAGTCCTTCGTAGGCATGGTGGTTACCTGCAAGGACGAGAGAAACCAATGTTTCGTCGTTTTGCTCGGAATAGTTCATAGTGACCTCCGCGAATGGTTATTTAGCAGCTGCTGTCTTATAGACAAGCGGGGGAGGAAAAAGGTTGGTATTTTTAACAAAAGAACAGCAATTTTCCGAAAGGAGGAATTGCTGTTCTTTCCTTTTACCCATGTTTTTCTATAATTCCATTAGTTTAACCCCTGCTCACCCGTGCGGGTAAAGAGGGCAGTGACAGCTTCGCGCAGCAGTCGATGCTCCGGCTTTTCCAAGGAGGGATCGGCTTCGTGCAGGGCGCGAGCGGCGGCTTGCGCTTCGTGAAGCAACTCCATATCGCTGAGCAGATCGGCAATGCGAAGCTCGGGCAAGCCGTGCTGGCGATCGCCGAAGAAATCACCCGGGCCGCGAAGCTGCAGATCGGCGTCAGCAATTTTGAAGCCGTCGGTGGTTTCACACATTACCTTGAGACGGCGTATCGCCTCGGCGTTTTGCGCATCGGATATCAAGATGCAGGTGGAGGCGTGTTTACCACGTCCCACACGGCCACGCAGCTGGTGTAACTGCGCCAAACCAAAGCGTTCGGCGTTTTCAATCACCATCAGCACTGCGTTGGGCACGTCGACACCTACCTCCACCACCGTGGTGGATACCAGCAGAGACAAGCGCCCTTCGGAGAAATCACGCATGACCTGCTCTTTATCCTTGGTTTTCATCTTGCCGTGAAGGAGTCCTACTGTATAACCTTTAAACGGTCCGTTTGCCAAGTCACGCGCGTAGGCCTCGGCGGCGACAAGGTCGGTTTCGCCCTCTTCTACCAGCGGACAAACAACATACGCCTGCCGTCCTTCATCCAGGAACTTTCTCACATAGCCGTAAGCGCGCTCGCGCTTGGCAGTGTCGATGGCGTAGGTTTCGATGGGGGTGCGACCGGGCGGCAGCTCGTTCAGCACGGATACATCCAGATCACCGTACACCATCAGTGCGAGGGTGCGGGGGATGGGGGTTGCCGACATGACCAACAAGTGGGGATGCATGCCCTTGGCGGCCAGTGCCGCACGTTGACGAACACCGAACCGATGCTGCTCGTCGGTAATGACCAACCCTAATGCGGCAAACTGCACCGCTTCGGACAGTACCGCGTGTGTGCCGACAAGGAACTGGCATTCGCCGCTTTCAACCTGTTCCAGCACTTTGTTTTTTTGTGCTTTAGTGAGAGAACCGGTGAGCAGACCGACACGAACGTTCGGTTTGTCGGCGAACAGACGCTGCAAAGAGGCCTGATGCTGGCGTGCCAGAATTTCGGTCGGCGCCATCATCACGCACTGCCAGCCATTGCGGATGGCGGTGTAAGCAACACACGCCGCGACGGCGGTTTTGCCGCTTCCCACGTCGCCTTGCAACAGGCGATTCATCGGTATGGCGCGGCGCATATCTGCCACACAATCCGCTACTGCGCGCTGCTGCGCACCGGTCAGTGTAAAGGGGAGGGAAGCGCAAAAATCGGTGGTGTAGTCGTTGTGAACGCGGACGGCGGTCTCTGCCTGACTGCGTCCTTTGATGCTGAGCAGCCCAAGCTGCAACAACAACAGTTCTTCAAACACCAAGCGCCGCCGTGCGGTTTCCAACGCTTCGCGGTCGGCGGGGAAGTGGATGTTACCGAGGGCATAACGGCGTGTGCAGAGTTTCTGCTCACGGCGCAACGTATCCGGCAACAGATCGCGATCCAATGTGGCATCCAGTTCCAACAGCGCCGCAGCAGTGATCTTTTCCAGATACCGCGAGGTAAGCCCCGCCGTGAGGGGGTAGATAGGGCGGATGCGTGCTCCCGTTTCGGCAGGTTCAATGAGTGGGGAGGAGATCTCGGGATTTCTGCCACCGGTGAGCGTACCGAACAGTAGATAGGCTTGTCCCGCTTTGATCTTCTGCGCGGTGTACGGGTTGTTGAACAAAGTTACACGCAGAACGGCGGTGGCGTCTGCCACTGAAAAGGTATACAGCGAGAGCCCTTTCCGGATACGCCGTTCCACTGGGGCGGAGAGTGCCGTGCCGCGCACACAGCACGTTTCACCGCGCGGCGCTTCGGCAATAGGGACTACCGCCGACCAGTCCTCGTACTGGCGCGGATAGTGGCCGATCAGATCGCCGACCGTGTGTATGCCCAATCGAGCAAGCAACGCTGCGCGTTTTTCGCCGACGCCCTTGAGATATTGCACCGAGGTGTCCGATGTCAGCACGGAAGTCTCCTCCTTTCTTGGTTTTAAAAACAGCCGATAACGACCGCAGAGGCGTTATCGGCTGTTGTACAGTGCTGTTTATTCGACAGAGATAAAGTAGTAATAGACAGGCTGACCGCCGTTGATAACGGTGACCTCAATATCGTTGCCGTAGCGGTTATCCAATGCAGCCTTCAAAGCGTTGGCTTTCTTCGCGCTGACGCCTTCGCCGTGCAGAATGGTGATAAACGAAGCGCCCTTGCCGCTCAAACGGCGGGAGTTGACAATGCTCTTGGTCAGCTTCATAGCGGCGTGCTGCAGCTCCTTATCGGTGAAGGAGAGCTTGCCGTTATCCAAAGCCAGAATATCGCCTTCGTGAATGTTGCGACCTTCAAAATCGCTGTCACGCGCGGCAAAGGTGATCGAACCGGTAGAGACGTTGTCCGCCGCTTTCATCATCGAGGTCAGGTTATCCTTCACCGCGGCGTCGGGATCAAAGCCGAGCATAGCAGCGATACCCTGCGGGATGGTGCGGGTCGGTAATACGTGAACCTCCCGGTCGGCGAGCGGGATAGCCTGCTCGGCGGCGAGGATGATATTTTTGTTGTTCGGCAGGACGTACACGACCTTGGCCGGCGTGGCTTCAATAGCGCTCAGAATATCGTCGGTGGACGGATTCATCGTCTGACCGCCGGAGACCACCTGCTGACAACCGAGATCGGCAAACAGAGACTGTAACCCGTCACCGGCTGCAACCGCGACGAAACCGAATTCCTCTTCCGGCTCGGCGCGCTCAAGAACAGGAGGTGCGTCGGCCTCGGGTTCATCGACCCAGCCGGCGTTTTCGTGCTGAATACGCATATTCTCCACCTTAACGGTTTCAAACTGACCGTACTCTACGCCTTTGGACAGCGCTTTACCGGGATCGTTGGTGTGAACGTGTACTTTGATGATGTCATCATCGTCTACCACTACGACGCAGTCGCCGATGGATTCCAGATAAGCACGGAGCTTAAGCGGCTCCTTGGTGCACTTCTTGTCGCGGGCGACGATAAACTCGGTACAGTAGGTAAAGGTAATATCCGTCTCAAAAGAGCCTGCAGCACTGACCTTGCGTTCCGCAGAGGGGGCAGGGGAGGCAGATGTTTCACCCTCCACGATGGGTTCACCGCGGAAGACGGCCTGCATGGCACGCAGAATGATATACAAGCCCTGACCGCCGGCGTCCACAACACCGGCCTTTTTCAACACGGGAAGCAGCTCGGGGGTGCGCTGCAGCGAAGCATCCGCTTCGGCACAGATAACCTCCCACACCGTTTCCACGGAGGGATCCTTTTTGCCGGCAGCAACACCCTTTTCCGCTGCTTCACGGGCAACGGTAAGGATGGTGCCCTCCGTCGGCTTCATAACCGCTTTATATGCGGCGTCTACGCCGAGCTTCAGCGCAGCGGCAAGATCAGCACCGTTAGCTTCGGTCTTACCTTTGAGTCCCTTGGAGAAACCGCGGAACAAAAGCGACAAAATGACGCCGGAGTTACCGCGGGCACCGCGCAGCAGTGCAGCTGAGGCGGTGTCTGCCGTTTCGCTGACGGTGGGCTCCTTCAAGCGGGACAACTCGCGGGCCGCCGCCGAAATAGTCATCGACATATTCGTGCCGGTATCACCGTCGGGAACCGGGAAAATGTTCAGTTCGTCAACCTCCTGCTTGCGCAGAGACAGGGCATTCGACGCCGAGATCATGGCGTCGCGCAATTGTTTACCTTGAATCAAACGTAGCACTCCTTTTCGGGACGCGGGTACACCGACCCGGTCATTGCAGACATTATTCGGTCTTCATACCGTCGATATACACATTGACCCGCTTAACGGACAAGCCGGTGGCCTCCTCCACAGTGTAGCGCACCTTGTTAACGATGCTCTTGGAGATCTCGGCAATGTTCATACCGTAGATTACGCAGATGTGAAGATCCACGACCAGTCGGCCGTTTTCACTGCGCACGCGAATGCCTTCGTCGGCAAAGGTGCGGTTGAAGAAGATGGAACGGATGCCTTGGCGTGTACCGCTCTTCACCATACCGGCGACACCGTAGCAGGAGGAAACGGCATTGCCGATCAGGTAGGCAAAATACTCCTGAGAGATCTCAATGGTTCCCAGATGATTTTCAATACGGATCATAAGGTCAACACACCTTTCTGTGTATGAAATACAACACAAATCTTGTGATAGCAGTGGGCACACCACCACATAGTCAGTGTTATTATAGCGCATTTCCGAAAAATAATCAAGAGGAAAAGACAAGGTTTGGTAAAAATGATAAAGCATTGACAAAAACAGGCTCTTTGCCTTATAATAAAGTTTATCTGTATTAAGGAGTGATAACAATGGGCGATACACTGGCACAAAAACTGATTCGTTCACACCTGGTTTCCGGCGATATGAAGGTCGGCGAGGAGATCGGGCTGAGGATAGACCAAACCCTGACACAGGATGCAACGGGTACGATGGCGTATCTCGAGTTTGAAGCGATGGGCGTTCCGCGTGTGCGCACCGAGCGTTCGGTGGCGTATATCGATCACAACACTCTGCAGACCGGCTTCGAAAATGCTGATGACCATCGGTACATACAGACGGTATGTAAAAAGCACGGGCTGTATTTCTCGCGTCCGGGCAACGGTATTTGTCATCAGGTGCATTTGGAGCGGTTCGGTATCCCGGGTAAGACGCTGATCGGTTCGGACAGCCATACTCCCACCGGTGGCGGCATCGGTATGCTGGCGTTTGGCGCCGGCGGCTTGGACGTGGCGGTTGCCATGGGCGGCGGTACCTATTATATCACGATGCCGAAGATGGTTCGTGTTAATCTGCACGGTAAGCTGCAGCCGTGGGTTGCGGCCAAGGACGTTATTCTGGAAGTGTTGCGCCGTATGAGCGTTAAGGGTGGCGTTGGCAAGATCGTGGAATACGGCGGTGAAGGCGTTGCGACGCTGTCGGTGCCGGAGCGCGCGACCATTACCAATATGGGCGCGGAGCTCGGTGCTTCCACGTCGATCTTCCCGTCGGACGACGTAACGCGTGCGTTTATGAAGGCGCAGGGCCGCGAAGCGGACTGGGTGCCGCTGCAGCCCGATGCCGATGCAGTCTACGATGAAGTGATCGATATCAATCTGAATGCGTTGACGCCGCTTGCAGCGTGTCCGCATTCTCCCGATGCGGTGCGTCCGGTGGCGGAGATCGCCGGCATTCCGGTGGATCAGTGCTGCATCGGTTCCTGCACCAACTCATCGCTGATGGATCTG
>JAGBFF010000036.1 GCA_017936615.1 Clostridia bacterium
CATGAATGAAGAAAATTATAAAGCATTACAAAACGATTGCGGTGCCATCCGCAGAATGTTAATTTCTTCTCTTAAAACAATAAAATCGAAATAGGGGTTTGGGCTTAGCCCTAAAAAGCATTTGTACATACAAATGCGATGCTGGTTCTATCCGATTATATTTAGCAGAAAATATCGGGAAATAAAAACCGCCTTTTGATAGAATATAAGCAGACAAGGAGGGATAACATGGATTGGATTATTGGAATGCAGAAAGCGATTGACTATATTGAGAATCATTTGACTGAAAAAATTGATTACGATATAGTTGCAGCACAAAGCTTTTCATCAAGCTACCACTTTCAGCGTGTATTCAGTATTCTTTGCGGATTTTCTATTGGCGAATACATACGCAATCGCAGATTGTCGCTTGCTGGTTCAGAACTTGCAACAACAGATGCAAAAGTAATTGATATGGCGCTAAAGTATGGCTATGAAAGTCCGGACAGCTTTGCAAAAGCATTTAAGCAATTTCACGGTGTGTTACCGTCTCAAGTTAAAAATAATGGAAACATGCTGAAATCCTTTGCACCCCTTGTTCTAAAAATATCTTTGGAAGGCGGTTCTGCTATGAAGTATAGAATTGAAGAAAAACCCGAAATGATACTTACAGGATTCAAAGCTCGTTTTACTGGCGTTCCTTATGGTGAGGAACGAGAGAAACAGGAAGGTCAGTTGTTTATATCAACAAGGGCAAAACAATGGCTACTGCGTGGTGCAAAAGGTTCAACAAGCGACACAACTACTGATATGTGTATAATAACCAATATTGATGATGAAGGTTATGATTTTTATTATGTTGCCGAGCTTGACAAGTACGAACGTGACAATATGTATAATACAGAAGTTACAGGATTTCATTATATGCATGAGTTCGATTTTGAAAATATTGTTATTCCAAAACAGACCTATGCTATTTTTACTACAGAAGAGCAAGCTTATCCTGTGAACGACTATATGGATATTAGAAAGAGAATTGTCTCAGAGTGGCTACCTGCAAACTCTTATGAAATAAAAAACGCACCGGAAATATCGGTTTATCATTGGTTTCCTAAGTATGCTAAGGAAAAAAGATATATCGAAATATGGTTGCCTATAGAAAAAGCAAGATAACAAAAAGTTCCAGGCAGAAAAATCTCTGTCTGGAACTTTTTATAAACATCTTTATGAGAAGTACCCTTATGCGGCGCTTTTTTATTTTCGATTTCCGTTTCTGTCGAAGGTGCGTCGTAACGCGAGTTCGGTGGGGATCAGCGAAGCAAAGATCAGCACGGCAACCTGTACACCGCAAACGATCGCTGCTGCAACCCCAAGTACCACGCGGCTTTGACCCAGCAGACACAGTACGACGATCACCGAAAGCGGCAACAAGAGCAACCCGCTGACAAACCAGATCTTACCGCAATACCGATGAGCAAACCGCCACGTTTCCTCGCTGAGCATCGACCGATGAGTGCGGTACCCGTGAATATAATTGATCTGCTTCGGCCCGCCGCGCTTAAAAAACACACCCTCAACGATCATCAGCAGCGGCAGCAGCAGACAGATCAGCAACGTCGCGATCCAGGCCTCCATAAACGAAACCTCCTTGAATTACAGATCCAGTGCTGTAATATCCTCCAGCGTTTCACGCTGTACCGCCATATACGCCGCACCGCCGTGCAGCATCACGACCGGCGGCCGCGGAACACGGTTATAGTTTGACGCCATCGAATAATTGTATGCGCCGGTGGTAAGACACGCCACCAGATCGCCGCGCTTGATCGACTCCGGCATCGGAACGTTTTCCTGAATGATGTCGCCGCTCTCACAGCAGCGACCGACCACGGAACACGTCATCGTGGCAGGCTCGTTGAGCTTACCTGCCGCCAACACGGTGTACGGCGCCTGATACAGCGCAAAACGGGGGTTATCCGTCATACCGCCATCCACCGACACATAGTTTTTGTAGCCGGGAATACGCTTCAACGAACTGACGGTATACAGTGTCAATCCGGCATCCGCCACGATACTGCGACCCGGCTCAAACAGCACCTCGGGCATCGGAACACCCCACTCGGCGGCTTTTTGTTTGGTATACGCACCGACCTGAGCAAGGTTCGCCGCAATATCCAGTTCGGGATCGGTCGGTAAGTACCGCACACCGTAGCCGCCACCCAGATCCAGCTGCTGCGGCAAATAGTCGTATTTATCGCGGATCATCGCAATATATTCCATTAAAATGTCGATCATCTGCAGGAATACGTCGGAGTCAAACACCTGCGATCCCACGTGGCTGTGAAAACCGACAAGCTCCAGATGCGGCTGCGCAAGCGCCAGACGCGTTACCTCCTCGGCCTGTCCCGTTTCAATGGCAAAGCCAAACTTGGAGTCTACCTTGCCGGTGGCGACCGCCTCGTAGGTATGCGGATCAATGCCGGGGGTCAGACGAATGAGGATACGCTGACGCAGTTCCTTTTCCGCCGCGATCTGTTCCAGTGCAAGGAGCTCTTCGGTATTGTCTACCACGAAATATCCCACACCCTGTTCCATGGCGTAGCAAATATCCTCATCACTCTTGTGGCTGGAATGAAAATATACACACTCCATCGGGAAATCGGCACGGCGCACCGTGGCGATCTCTCCGGGAGAGACCACGTCCACGCACATCCCCTCTTCACGCATGATCTCATACATCCGCTTAAAGGATGCCGCCTTGGATGCATACAAAATGCGCGCTTTGCCGTCAAACGCCGCGGCAGCGGCCGTTATATAGGTATGACAGCGCTCGCGGATGCGGTCCTCGTCCATCAGGTACAGCGGTGTGCCGTAGGTCGCCGCCAGGGCGGCGGTATCCTGCCCGGCAAACAACAGCTGACCGTCGGAGCGGACGGACAGGTTGGAGCAGATCATCGCGGGAATTTCGGATATCATGGGAGGTGTTCCTTTCGTTGTGGAGTCCTTACAGCATACGCGCGCGCAGCTCTTCGGGTGACAGCGGCGACAGGTCCGCCGGTGCCACGTCAAATATCGTTTTACAGCCGACAATGCCGCGACTGCGCATCCGATATACGGCGCGGGCGCAAGCCACTAACACACTGGCGGTAAATTCGGGGTTGGAATCCAGCTTCAGGCTGTATTCGATAACGTGACGGTTTTCCGCATTCCATCCCGTCACGCCGGAGCGGATGACCGAGCCGCCGTGCGGCATACCGGTGTGATCACGAAGCAGTTCCTCTTCGGTAACGAACGTCACCCGCGTATCATAATCGGCAAAATAGTTCGGCATCGTTTTGATCTCGTGCTCAATGCGGGCAAGATCCGCGCCATCCTCGGCAACGACATAGCATTCCCGCGTATGCTTTTGGCGGGTGGTCAGCTCCGGCTGCTCACCGCCACGCACCGAAGCCAATGCCTCCGGCACGGGAACGGTGTACTGACGGGCATCACGGACACCTTCGATACGGCGAATCGCATCCGAATGGCCTTGGCTGACGCCGCGGCCCCAAAAAGTGTAATCCTTGCCGTCTGGCAGGATGGCGGAGGCGTACAAACGGTTGATCGAGAACAATCCCGGATCCCAACCGGCCGAGATCAGTGCAATATGCTCGGAATCGGTCGCGGCTTTGTCCACCGCAGCAAAATGCGCGGGAATGGCCGCGTGAGTATCAAAGCTGTCCACTACATTAAACTCTGCCGCCAGCATCGGGGTCATTTCAGGCAGATCGGTCGCACTGCCGCCGCACAGAATGAGTACATCTAACTTGTCGCGGAAGCTCGGCAATTCCGAAGCGGCGTACACCGGTACGTCACCATGTGGTTTCACGGTCGACGGATCGCGGCGGGTAAAAATACCCACCAATTCTGCGTCTGCCGCGTGACACACGGCGCATTCCACGCCGCGACCCAGATTACCGTAGCCGTAAATACCGATCTTCATAACAAACACTCCTTTGTTTGCATTAGTATGCCCGCTTTACACGTCCAGACCGTTCTCACGCATCAGAGTCAGCAACTGCGCTTCGTGCTGCGGCTCCATCGGCGTAAGTGGCAGACGCAAATAGTTTTCGCAATACCCCATCGCAGCCATCGCAGCCTTGACGGGAATCGGATTGACCTCACAGAACAGCGCGTCGATCAGCGGCAGGAGCCGCAGCTGCAGAGCAGCCGCTTCCTTGACATCACCGTCGAAATACGAACGGCACATAGCCGCCGTTTCTTTCGGCATCAAATTGGACAACACCGAGATAACGCCCTTGCCGCCGAGAGACAGGATCGGCACGATCTGATCGTCGTTGCCGGAGTAAATATCCAACTTATCACCGCACAAGGCTGCGATCTGCGCTACCTGCGAGATGTTGCCGCCCGCTTCCTTGATACCGACGATACGCGGATGCTCTGCGAGCGCCGCCACCGTCTGGGGCTGCAGATTGCAGCCGGTGCGGCTGGGGACGTTGTACAGAATACACGGCTTGGTACTGGCATCCGCTATCGCCGTGAAAAATTGGATCAAGCCCGCCTGCGTGGCTTTATTGTAGTACGGTGTCACAAGCAGCATCGCATCGGCACCGGCCTCACAAGCAAATTGTGTCAGACTGATGGCATATGCCGCATCGTTGGAGCCGGTACCGGCGATCACCGGCACGCGCCCCGCGACCTGCTCTACGCAAAACCGAATCGCTTCACGATGTTCCTCGTCGGTCAGCGTCGGGCCTTCGCCCGTGGTGCCGACCACCACGATCGCATCGATACCCTCGGCGATCTGCCATTCGATCAAACGCGCAAACTGCTCAAAATCAATGCCGTTTTCATTTAACGGCGTGATAATGGCCGTTGCTGCACCTGTAAATACCGTGTTTTTCATTGAAATACTCCCCTTTGACTAAAAAAGATAGCCGACGCGCAAAACGACGGCTATCCCAAAATAATCCAAAAGGATCTCTGAAACGCGATAGCCCTCCGCATTGCTGCGACAACAGCACAGGTGTTTCCTGTGTTGCCAGCCCAAATGCCCGCCACGACATCCGCTTCGGCACTCGCACCTTTCCCCTGTGGCTTTGGCAGCCGTCCTTCGACCGGTGACACGGTACTCTTTGCTAAGTGCGCCTCTATCATTTAGTATATGATTTGTTTGCATTCTAACACATCACGCGGTAAATGTCAACCCTATTGTCAGAATAGACCGGTGATACGGCCGTCCTCGTCGACGTCGATCGCTTCGGCCGCCGGAACCTTCGGCAAACCGGGCATCGTCAAAATATCACCCGTCAGTACAACCAGGAAGCCGGCACCTGCCGACACCTTGACGTTCTTGACCGTCACGGTGAAGCCCTCCGGCGCACCGAGCTTGGTCGGATCGTCCGAGAAGCTGTACTGCGTTTTGGCAATACAGACCGGCAGCTTGTCAAAGCCCAGCGCCGTGAGCTGTGCGATCTGCTTCTTGGCGGCAGGCATCACGGTGATACCGTCACCGCCGTAGACCTTTTTCACGATCGCGGTGATCTTATCCTCGATCGTACCGTCCAGCTCATAAGAGAAGGTGAAGTTGCCTTGCTCCTCTTCGCACAGACGCACCACTTCACGGGCAAGCTCCTCGCCGCCGCGGCCACCCTCTGCCCACACGGTGGACAATACGGTGTTGACACCGAGCTCGCGGCACTTTTTGATGATGAAGTCAATCTCCGCATCGGTATCGGTCGGGAAACGGTTGACCGCTACCACGCAGGGCAGTTGATACACGTTTTTGATATTGGATACGTGGCGTAACAGGTTCGGAATACCGCGCTCCAAGGCCCCGAGGTCCTCCTCGCCGAGCTGGTTTTTCGCCAGGCCGCCGTGCATCTTCAACGCACGAACAGTGGCAACCACTACCACCGCATCAGGGGTCAGGCCCGCCATGCGGCACTTAATATCCAGAAACTTTTCCGCACCGAGATCCGCACCGAAGCCGGCTTCGGTCACGGTATAATCACCCATTTTGAGTGCCAAACGGGTCGCCATGACCGAATTGCAGCCGTGAGCAATGTTGGCAAACGGGCCGCCGTGGACAAATGCGGGCGTCCCCTCCAACGTCTGCACCAGATTGGGCTTGATCGCATCCTTCAGCAGCGCGGTCATCGCACCTGCCGCCTTCAGTTCGCCGCAGGTGACCGGACGATCATCAAAGGTGTAACCCACGATGATGCGGGACAGCCGTTCTTTCAGATCGGTAATGGAATCCGCCAGACACAGCACCGCCATGATCTCGCTCGCCACCGTGATGTCAAAGCCGTCCTCACGCGGCACGCCGTTGGCTTTACCGCCCATACCGTCAATGACAAAACGCAACTGACGGTCGTTCATATCGACACAGCGCTTCCACGTGATCTTACGCACGTCGATGCCCAGTTTATTGCCCTGCTGAATGTGATTATCCAGCATCGCCGCCAGCAGGTTGTTCGCCGCACCGATGGCGTGAAAATCACCGGTGAAATGCAGGTTGATATCCTCCATCGGGACGACCTGGGCATAACCGCCGCCGGCGGCACCACCCTTAACACCGAACACCGGGCCGAGCGACGGCTCGCGCAGAGCCACCGTGACGTCCTTGCCGATGCGGCGCAGACCGTCTGCTAAGCCGATGGTCGTGGTCGTCTTGCCCTCACCCGCAGGCGTGGGGGTGATCGCCGTCACCAAAATGAGCTTGCCGTTTTCACGGTCGGTCTCCTTGAGCAGCGCCGGATCGATCTTCGCTTTATAGGTGCCGTAGGGCTCCCAGTACTGCTTATCAATCTTTGCTGCAGCGGCGATCTCCGCAATGGGCTTCATTTCACATGCCTGAGCAATTTCAATATCGGACAAATAGGCCATGTCTGCCACTTCCTTTTTAATAAATGGGGAACTTTTCGCAGAGCGCCTGAACCTCGCGGCTGATACGCTCGCGGCTGTTCTCAAAATCATAAATGGTATCGTAGATCCAACCGGCAATGAGCTCCATTTCCGCTTCGCCGAAGCCGCGCGTGGTCACCGCCGGGCTGCCGAGACGCAGACCGCTGGTCACAAACGGGCTCTGCGGATCGTTGGGGATGGTGTTCTTGTTGGCGGTGATATGCACCTCATCCAACCGATGCTCCAGTTCCTTGCCGGTCACGCCGGTATCCAACAGCTTGAGCAGGATCAGGTGATTGTCGGTACCTCCCGAAACAACCTTCAAGCCGCGCTTAGTCAAGCCCTCGCACAGCGCCGCCGCATTCTTGACGACCTGCTGCTGATAGACGCGGAATTCATCGGTCAGTGCCTCACCCAGCGCCACCGCCTTGGCAGCGATAATGTGCATCAGCGGGCCGCCCTGCGTACCGGGGAACACCGCCTTGTCGATCTGCTTCGCCAGCGCTTCGCGGCACAGGATCATGCCGCCGCGCGGACCGCGCAGGGTCTTGTGCGTGGTGGTGGTCACCACGTCGGCGTACGGCACGGGGGACGGATGAACGCCTGCGGCGATCAGACCGGCAATATGCGCCATATCCACCATCAAATATGCACCGACCTCGTCGGCGATCTCACGGCAACGAGGAAAATCGATCACGCGGGAATACGCGCTCGCACCCACGACGATCAGCTTCGGCTTGCACTCCAGCGCGATGCGACGCATCTCGTCATAATCGATCATCTCGGTGTCATCGCTGACACCGTAGGGAACGATGTTGAAATACTTACCCGAAATGTTGACGGGAGAACCGTGAGACAGGTGACCGCCCTGCTGGAGATTCATACCCATTACGGTGTCACCCGGCTGCAGCAGCGCAAAGAACACCGCCAGGTTGGCATTGGCACCACTGTGCGGCTGCACGTTGGCGTGCTCCGCACCGAACAGCTGCTTCGCACGCTCACGGGCAATATCCTCGACAATATCCACACACTGGCAGCCACCGTAGTAGCGCTTACCGGGATAGCCCTCGGCATATTTGTTGGTCAACACACCGCCGGCAGCCAGCAAAACTGCTTTGGAAACGATGTTTTCCGAGGCGATCAGCTCGATATTATGCTGCTGACGCTCCAGCTCCAGATGGCAAGCATCGGCAACAGCGGGATCATACGCCTTCAATTCTTCAAAAAAATTCATATCCGTTCCTCCTGATTCTATCAACGAAAATACTTCACAGCGGCTTCAAACATGCGGATCTCGTATTCACCCGGCACGTTGCGGTACAATCCCGAGCCGATACGCTCGCTGTGACCCATCTTGCCGAACACACGGCCGTCGGGCGAGGTAATACCCTCAATGGCGAACAGCGAATCGTTCGGATTGAAATGAACGTCGGCGGTTGCGTTGCCGTCGGCATCCACGTACTGCGTGGCGATCTGGCCGTTCGCCGCGAGCTGACGGATCAACGCCTCGTCCGCGAGGAAACGACCCTCGCCATGCGAGATCGGCACGTTGTAAACGTCGCCCACGTTGGTCAGCGCCAGCCACGGCGACTTATTGGACGCCACACGCGTCCGCACGATGCGGGATTGGTGACGCGCAATGGTGTTGAAGGTCAGGGTCGGGCAGGTCTCATCGGTGTCAATGATCTTACCGTACGGCACCAGGCCCAGCTTGATGAGCGCCTGGAAGCCGTTGCAGATACCGCACATCAGACCGTCGCGGTTATCCAACAGCTCGGTCACGCCCTCCTTGACGGCGGCGTTGCGGAAGAATGCCGTGATGAACTTGCCACTGCCGTCCGGCTCGTCGCCGCCGTAGAAGCCGCCGGGGATGAACACCATCTGCGCGGTCTTCAGCTTCTGTGCGAACGCTTCCACGCTCGCCTGAATACCTGCAGCGGTCAGATTCTTAATGACCACGATCTCGGGATCGGCACCGGCATCTCGCATCGCTTTGGCACTGTCGTATTCGCAGTTGGTGCCCGGGAATGCAGGGATCAGTACCTTCGGCTTCGCCACCTTGATAGCGGGGGCGACACGCTGCGTCGTCTCATAGCTGAAGGTCTCCATCGGGCCGTTGCCCTGTGCGATATTGCAGCTGTACACGCTTTCCAGCTTATTCTCGTAAATGCCGAGCAGATCAGCCAGCTTCAGGCTTTCCTCACCCAAGGTGATACAACTGTCGTCAGTCACGGTGCCGACAGTCAGTGCGCCCTCGACCTCATCCGTCACTTCCAGCAGGAACGCGCCGTAGCAATAATCAAAGATTCCCTGCACGCACATCGTATCCTCATAACGGAAGCCCAGACCGTTACCGAAGCACATCTTCATGATTGCTTCGCCGATACCGCCGTGACCCGGCGTGTAGCAGGCGACCGCCTTGCCGCTGCGGAGCAGTGCGGTGACCTTATCAAAGGTTGCCAGCAGAGACTCCGTCGTGGGCAGACCGTTTTCATCATACGCGGGGCACAGGCACACCACGCGGTTGCCGGCCTTCTTAAACTCGGGCGACACGACCTCGTCGGTCTTGCCGGTGGTGACCGCAAAGGAGACCAGCGTCGGCGGAACGTCGAGATCCTCAAACGAACCGCTCATCGAGTCTTTACCGCCGATCGAGCCGATACCGAGCTCGCGCTGAGCGCGGAACGCGCCGAGTAGTGCCGCCAGCGGCTTACCCCAGCGCTTACCGTCCTTGCCGGGACGCTCAAAATACTCCTGGAAGGTCAGGTACACATCCTCAAACGAAGCACCCGAAGCGATCAGCTTGCTGACCGATTCCACTACGGCGAGATACGCGCCGTGGTACGGACTCTGCTCCGCTACGAAGGGGTTGTAACCCCAGGACATAAACGAACAATCGTTGGTGTGGCCCTTTTCGACCGACACCTTCTGCACCATAGCCTGGATCGGCGTGAGCTGATTCTTACCGCCGAACGGCATCAGCACCGTGCCGGCACCAATGGTGGAGTCAAAACGCTCGGACAGACCACGCTTGGAACACACGTTGAGGTCTGCCGCCAAAGCGGTATAGTTTTCCGTAAAGCTGCCGGACACCTCACGATGCGGCATCGTCGGCTTCTCCGGCGTGATCACAATGTGCTTCTCAGCACCGTTGGAATTGAGGAACTCACGGCTGATATCCACGATACGTTTTCCGTTCCAGTTCATCACCAAACGGGGCTCGGCACGCACCACCGCCACCGGACAAGCTTGCAGATTTTCCTCCGCAGCCAGTGCGAGGAAGCCGTCGACGTCCTTTGCCTCCACGACTACCGCCATACGCTCCTGCGACTCGCTGATAGCCAGCTCCGTGCCGTCTAAGCCTTCATATTTCTTCGGCACGGCATTCAGGTCGATTTCCAGACCGTCTGCCAGTTCGCCGATCGCAACCGACACGCCGCCCGCACCGAAGTCATTGCACCGCTTGATCATGCGGCACGCCGTCGGGTTGCGGAACAGACGCTGCAGTTTACGCTCCTCCGGAGCGTTGCCCTTTTGAACCTCGGCACCGCAGGTCTCCACCGAGTGCGCGTTGTGCGCCTTGGAAGAACCCGTTGCACCGCCGATACCGTCACGGCCGGTGCTACCGCCGAGCAGGATCACGATATCGCCCGGATCGGGCCGCTCGCGGCGCACGTTCGCCGCCGGAGCAGCCGCCACCACCGCACCAATCTCCATACGCTTTGCGGCGTAACCGTCGTGATACAATTCGTCGACGATACCGGTCGCCAGACCGATCTGGTTGCCGTAGGAGGAATAACCGGCAGCGGCAGTTGTCACGATCTTGCGCTGCGGCAGCTTACCGGGGATGGTCTCGGCAACCGGCTTGAGCGGATCCGCCGCACCCGTCACGCGCATCGCACCGTACACGTACGAACGGCCGGACAGCGGGTCGCGGATCGCGCCGCCGATGCAGGTCGCCGCACCGCCGAAGGGTTCGATCTCGGTGGGATGATTGTGGGTCTCGTTCTTAAACAGCAGCAGCCACGGCTCAGGCTTACCGTCAACCTCGATCTCGATCTTCACCGTACAGGCGTTGATCTCCTCCGACTCATCCAGCTTTTCCAGCTTGCCGTTCTTGCGCAGCCATTTCACCGCCACCGTCGCGAGATCCATCAGACAGATCGGCTTGGTGCGGCCCAACTCCTTGCGGACGGCGATGTAATCCTCATACGCCGACTGCAGCAGCTCGTCTTCAAATTTTACGTCGTCGATCACCGTTAAGAAGGTGGTGTGACGGCAGTGATCCGACCAGTACGTATCGATCATACGGATCTCAGTAATGGTGGGATCCCGCTTCTCTGAGCGGAAATATTCCTGACAGAACGCAATATCCTCCGCATCCATCGCCAGACCGTAGGACGCCACGAACTGCTCCAGGCCGGCGCGATCCAGTTCGATAAAGCCCTCAAGCGTCTGCACCTCGGTCGGAACGGTGTACTCACGCGCCAGCGTTTTCGGTTTTTCCAAAGCAGCCTCACGTGCTTCCACCGGGTTGATAACATATTTCTTGATCTCGCCAATTTCCGCCTCGGTCAGATCACCGTACAGCGCATACACTTTAGCAGTCGCCACCGTGGGACGGTCGCCCTGCGACAGGATCTGAATACACTGCGCCGCCGAATCGGCGCGCTGATCGAACTGACCCGGCAAAAACTCCACCGCAAACACGGTAGCTCCCGTCAGGTCGAGCTCCTCGGACACCATATCGAGCTGCGGCTCGGAAAACACGGTAGTTTTCGCGCGGGCAAACAGCTCCTCTGAAATATTTTCCGCATCGTAGCGGTTGATGACACGCACATCGGTCAACGAAGTGATACCCAACAGGCCGTTGACGTCAGCAAGCAGTGCCTTGGCTTCGTTCGCGAGCTCGCGTTTCTTTTCCACAAATACACGGTATACCATCAGTTACCCTCCGTTGCCTTCAATGCTCTTGCGCCGATATCACGACGGCAATACTTATTGTCAAACGAAACCGTATCCGCCAAGCGGTACGCCTCACGGATCGCCTCCGACAAGGTATCCGCTACTGCGGTAACGCCCAGCACGCGACCGCCGTTGGTCACAAGCTCACCGTCCGCGATCTTGGCACCTGCCACGTAGGTGTGCGGTGCGGTTTCGGCAGGGATCGTCAACTTCAGTCCCTTCTCATACGACGCCGGATACCCCGCTGATGCCAGAATGACACAGCAGGCGTTTCCTTCGCGGAACTTGACCTCGGTATCCTTCAGCGTGCCGTTGGTAACCGCCTGCATCACGGTCAGCAGATCGCTTTCGAGCAGCGGCAGCACCACCTGCGTTTCGGGATCGCCAAAACGGCAGTTATATTCGATCACCTTCGGACCGTCGGGCGTGAGCATCAAGCCGAAATACAAACAACCCTTAAAGGTACGCCCCTCGGCGTTCATCGCGCGCATCGTCGGCAGGAAGATCGTTTCCATGCACTGCGCGGCAATATCCGCCGTGTAATACGGATTGGGAGCGACGGTACCCATACCGCCGGTGTTGAGGCCGGTATCGTTATCGCCCGCGCGCTTGTGGTCCATGGACGAGACCATCGGAATCAGCGTTTCGCCATCGGTAAACGCGAGTACGGAAACCTCGGGACCGGTCAGGAACTCCTCGATCACCACGCGGTCGCCGCTGGCTCCGAACACCTTATCCGCCATCATAGAACGAACGGCGTCCTTCGCCTCGTCGCGCGTCTGTGCGATCACAACGCCCTTACCGAGCGCCAGACCGTCCGCCTTAATAACGGTAGGGATCGGCGCTGTCTCCAGGTACGCCAGTGCCGCCTCCAGCTCCTCAAACACTTCGTATGCGGCGGTCGGGATCGCGTACTGCTTCATCAACTGCTTGGAAAACACCTTGCTGCCCTCGATGATCGCTGCATTGGCACGTGGGCCAAAGCACGGAATACCTTTGGACTCCAGGGCATCCACCGCGCCCAACACCAACGGATCGTCCGGAGCAACGACCGCATAATCCACGGCGTTGTCCACCGCAAAGTGCACGATGCCATCAATATCCTTGGCACCGATGTCCACACACGTAGCATCTGCCGCCATACCGCCGTTACCCGGCAGCGCGAAGATCTCGGTCACCGCGGGATTTTCCCGCAGCTTGCGGATAATGGCGTGCTCTCGGCCGCCACCGCCAACTACCAACAGTTTCACTCGGAACTCCTCCTCCGGTACGGATCAATGATGGAACAGACGCATGCCGGTGAAGGCACAGATCATGTTGTACTTATCGCAGCATTCGATCACCGCGTCGTCGCGGATGGAGCCGCCCGGCTCTGCCACGTAGCTGACGCCGCTGCGGTAGGCGCGCTCGATGTTATCGCTGAACGGGAAGAAGGCATCCGAGCCCAGCGCAACGCCGCTGATGGTATCAAGATACGCACGGATCTCCTCGCCGGTCAGCGGTTCGGGCTGACAGGTGAAATACTTCTGCCAATTACCGTCGGCGCAAACGTCCTCTTCGTTGCGGTTGATGTAACCGTCGATAACGTTGTCACGGTCAGGACGACCGAGGCCCTCACGGAAGGGCAGCGCCAACACCTTGTCGTGCTGACGCAGGAACCAGGTGTCTGCCTTGCCGCCGGCGAGACGGGTGCAGTGGATACGGGACTGCTGACCGGCACCGACGCCGATCGCCTGGCCGTCCACCGCGTAGCACACCGAGTTGGACTGCGTATATTTCAGCGTGATGAGCGAGATGATCAGATCACGCACCGCCGTTTCCGGCAGATCCTTGTTTTTGGTCACGATGTTGCCGAGCAGCTCACGGTCAATACGGAAGTTGTTGCGGCCCTGCTCAAAGGTAATGCCGAACACGTGCTTGTGCTCCACCTCGGCAGGCACGT
Organism: Clostridia bacterium; assembly: GCA_017936615.1. Taxonomy (GTDB): domain Bacteria; phylum Bacillota; class Clostridia; order Oscillospirales; family Acutalibacteraceae; genus RGIG3009. Next base: position 13,793 of record JAGBFF010000036.1, read on the forward strand.
AATCGGGATCGATCTGAACGATGTTGTAGCCGCCCTTGCGCTTCTTCTTGAGAATCTCCAGTGCCTCCGGCTCATATCCCGGAGCGATCACACCGTCCGACACCTCGCGGGCGATCAAACGGGCGGTCGTCACATCACACACATCCGACAGCGCGACCCAGTCGCCGAAAGAGCACATACGATCGGTGCCGCGAGCGCGGGCATACGCGCACGCCAACGGAGAAGCGTCCAGCCCTGCCACGTCGTCCACGAAACACGCTTTCTTCAGCTTATCGGACAGCGGCAGGCCCACCGCCGCCGAGGTCGGGCTGACGTGCTTAAACGACGTCGCCGCCGGCATACCCAGAATCTCTTTCAGCTCCTTCACCAGCTGCCAGCTGTTGAAGGCATCCAAGAAATTGATAAAGCCCGGTCGACCGTTGAGGATCTCGATCGGCAGCTCGGCGCCGCCGTCCATAAAAATCTTCGCGGGCTTCTGGTTGGGGTTGCAACCGTATTTCAGTTCAAACTCATTCATTGCTGTTACCTCTCACTTGTTTTTGTTAATGATGATCTCGGTCGGCTCGCTGCCATCCAGCGGAACGCAGCGCACGAACAGTGAGACCTTGTTATCCTCGTTGAGATTCTCCCACACCAGCTCCGCCAGTTCTTCGGCGGTATTCGGCAGGGCGACCTCCTCCGGCTCGCCGTAGAACGACGGAATGGGGTTACCGTCACACTTATAGGTGTGGATGAAGTGACCGATGCCATTTTCGGGGGTATTATAGTCGAAGAAATATCTTCTGCAAGATTCGCCTCTGCCGTCCGCACTTTTCAGGATAGACAACTTGTAGGCAAATGTGCTTCGGGGAAAACAATAGTAAAGAATACCCGAAATTCTGGGGGTGAAGTTAGGTGCATCATCTTCAAACTCACGAAGACCACAAGCTTCTTCGAAACCATAGTGGTGCTCGTTTTTATTGATGCAATCGTAAATGGTGTTGGTCTGATCACCGTTGGTGATGATATCTATGTTGCCGCCCTTCGTGGCGAGGTACGGGTTGTAGATAATCAAATGCGGATCCGACAGCTTGGATTCATCAAACGCCTTGGTGCGCATACCGCCCTCGAACCGCTCAAAAATGCGGTTGCGGCTGTTGACGCTGCGCCCCATGATAAAGTACGCGATCATCGCATTTTTGCCGTCTGCGGATTTGCCGATGACAATGCCTCGGCCGGGATAGCTGTTCTCCGACAACAGCGTTTTCAGATCATACAGAGCCATACTGTTCCCCTTTTCTTTCTGTTACTGTATCAGTTCGGCAGAGACCTTCTCCACCGCCGCCGGCAGGATCTTCCACTCTGCCTGCTCCATTACACGTTTTTGCAGCGATTCCGGCGTATCGTCCGGGAGAATATCCACTGCTTTTTGCAGGATGATCTCACCGCCGTCCGGCACTTCGTTCACAAAATGCACCGTAGCACCCGTCACCTTCACGCCGTACGCCAGCGCCGCTTCGTGCACGTGCAGTCCGTAGAAGCCCTCACCGCAGAACGATGGGATCAGCGACGGATGCACGTTAAGGATACGCCGCGGATACGCCGACGTAAAGGATTCGCTGAGGATCACCATAAACCCGGCAAGCACGATGATGTCCACACGGTATTCTGCAATCAATTCATGAATCCGCTGTTCGAACGCCTCCGCCGAGCCAAGCTCCTTTTTCAGCACTACCGCCGTATCAATACCGGCGTTCTTGGCGCGCTCCAGTGCGTACGCGTCGGCACGGTTGGCAATCACCAGCACGATCTCGCCCGAGGAGATGATACCGCTCTGCTGCGCATCGATCAGTGCCTGCAGATTGGTGCCGCCACCGGAAACGAGTACCGCTATCCGTGCGCGGCTCATACGATCACCTTATCGTCGGATTCGACGATCTCACCGATGACGTACGCATCCTCGCCGTTTTCACGCAGAATGGCGAGTGCCTTCTCCGCTTCGTCGGCAGGAACGATGATGCTCATGCCCACGCCCATGTTGAAGGTGTTGAACATGTCACGCTCACTGATACCGCCAACCTTGGCGATCAGATCGAAGATGGGCAGCACCTTGACTGCCGACTTGTCGATCTTGGCGCCCAAACCGTCGGGAATGCTGCGCGGAATATTCTCATAGAAACCACCACCGGTGATGTGCGAAATACCGCGCACCTTGACCTGCTCGAGCAGTGCGAGCACCGGCTTGACGTAAATGCGGGTGGGGGTGAGCAGGGTCTCGCCCAAAGACTTGCCGCCCAGCTCCGCCATCGGGGTCTTGAGATCGGCATTCTCCACGTCAAACACCTTGCGGACCAGCGAAAAGCCGTTGGAGTGAACGCCGCTGGAGGGCAGTGCGATCACCACGTCACCCGCCTGCATCGTTTTGTTGTCGATGATACGGTCACGGTCTACCACACCGGTGCAATAACCGGCAAGATCGTACTCATCCACAGGATAGAAGCCGGGCATCTCCGCCGTCTCACCGCCGATGAGCGCCGCGCCGGACTGGACACAGCCGTCGCACACGCCCTTGACGATCGCCTCAATACGCTCGGGAATGTTCTTGCCGCAAGCGATATAGTCCAGGAAGAACAGCGGCTTGGCACCGCTGCAGATGATGTCGTTGACACACATCGCCACGCAGTCGATGCCTACCGTGTCGTGCTTGTCCATCAAAAACGCGATCTTGAGCTTGGTGCCGACGCCGTCGGTACCGCTGACCAGCACGGGACGGGTGATACCCGTCAGATCCAATTCAAACAGACCGCCGAAACCGCCCACGTCCGAGCAAACGCCGGAGGTCATGGTCTTGGCAATGTGCTGCTTCATCAGTTCTACCGCTTTGTAGCCGGCGGTAATATCCACACCGGCGGCTGCGTAGCTTTCGCTGTGACTCTTCATATTCGATCTCCTTTTCTTTCTCAAACGCCGCTGTTCAGCGCCGCATCTTTTTCCAACACTTTACGGGCATCCTCTGCGCGCTTGGCATCCAGCTTGGCCGCCAGCTCCGCATCCTCAACGGCGAGGATCTGCGCGCACAGCAGCGCCGCATTGGCGCCACCGTTGATCGCTACCGTCGCCACCGGAATACCGGTCGGCATCTGCACCGTGGACAGCAGGGCGTCCATACCGTCCAACACCGAGGACTGGCAGGGAATGCCGATCACCGGCAGCGTCGTGTTCGCCGCGATCGCACCCGCGAGATGTGCCGCCATACCCGCCGCCGCAATGATCGCGCCAAACCCGTTCGCCCGCGCATTCAGCGCAAAATCACGCGCCTCCACCGGGGTACGGTGTGCCGAATAGATGTGCGCTTCATACGGGATACCCAGCGAGGTCAGCATATCCATCGCCTTGCGGAGAATGGGCAGATCGCTGTCGCTTCCCATGACAATTCCTACTTTTTTCATGCAGAAACCTCCTTTTCAAAACAAAAAAGGGCGCACTTACTCTTTGCAAGCAAATGCGCCCAGACGGTCGGCTGAAAACACCCGAAATTCCTGCTTCCCTGTGGTGCTCCACAAATCCGTCAGTCGCAGGAAAAGGTATGTAATTTTACGAAAATATTTTACCATATCGGCCACGCGGTGTCAAGAAAAACGGCCGCATATTTTCCCGTTTTTTCGCGGCTTCAGCGAACCGCACGCGCCTCGCAATACACGCAGCGATAAATCTCTGCTTCGGGGTCGGTCAGGTGGAAAGCCGGAGCCAATTCCTGCTCCACGGCGGTGATGCAGCGCGGGTTGCAGCAGCGCAGACCTGCCTCGGCGCCCACCGTCGGCTTCTCCTCATCGCATACGCCTGCAGCCGCGTCCTTCAGCAGCTTGAGGATCAGCGCCATACGCATATATTTGCCGTTTTTCACCTGCTCAAAGTAGCAGGCACGGGGATCCTTATCCACCGCTACGCTGATCTCGTTAACACGCGGCAGCGGATGCAAAATGCTCATGGTTTCGTTCGCATACTGCATCTTATCGGCGGTGAGGATATAGCGATCCTTCAGCCGCTCGTATTCCGCGGGATCATCGAACCGTTCACGCTGCACACGAGTCATATACAAAATATCCAGCTTCGGCATCGCTTCTTCCAGCGTGTCGATCTCCTCAAATTCCATGCCGTGCCGCTCAATGATATTCCACTTCACGTGACCCGGCAGGCGCAGCTCGGGCGGTGAGATCAGCACCAGCTTGATACCCTGATACCGCGACAGTGCCGCAATGAGCGAATGCACCGTACGCCCGTATTTCAGGTCGCCGCAGAAGCCGACGGTCAGGTTGTCAAACCGTCCTTTTTGACGATAGATGGTCAGAAGATCTGCCAGTGTTTGCGTCGGATGGCAGTGGCTGCCGTCGCCGGCGTTGATGACCGGCACCCCGGCGTTGCGGGAGGCAACCAGCGGCGCGCCCTCGCGCGGATGCCGCATGGCAATAATGTCGGCATAGCACCCCACCGTACGCGCCGTGTCCGCTACGCTCTCCCCTTTTGCCGCCGAGGAGCTGTTTGCTTCCGAAAAGCCCAGCACACTGCCGCCAAGCTCCAGCATCGCCGCTTCAAAGCTCAAACGAGTGCGGGTGGACGGCTCAAAAAACAGCGTCGCCAGCTTTTTGCCGTCACAGGCGTGAGCATATGTTTCAGGATGCTCAATAATGTCTTCTGCGACCCGAATGAGCTCGTCCAGTTCTTCCAAGGACAGTTCCGCAATATCGATCAGACTGCGCATAGTACAGCCGCCTTTCGTTTGTTATTCCTTCGCCCCGTTGACCGCCAGATAGTTCTTGATACGCTCCACGTTTTCGCGGTTGCTCTCATCTTCTTCCAGATACTCGATGATATCATACACATCCACCACCGAATACACCGGGAACCCGTACTCCTCACCGACCTCGGCCATCGCCGATTTTTCGGTCTTACCCTTTTCCTTGCGGTCGACCATCACGAACACCGCAGCGACCTTCACGCCTTCGAGCGGCGACAGGATCGCCATGCTTTCGCGGATCGCCGTACCGGCGGTGATAACGTCCTCGACAATGACCACCTCCTGGCCCGCCTGCGGCTTGTAGCCGACAAACACGCCACCCTCGCCGTGGTCCTTCTCCTCCTTGCGATTGAAGAAGAACGGCACGTCAAGACCTTCCTTGGACAGCGCAACCGCCGCCGAAACCGCGATCGGGATGCCTTTATACGCCGGGCCGTACAGAACGGTCTGTTTCTTGCCCAACTTTTCAAAATACGCCTTAGCGTAGAACTCGCCCAGCTTGGAGATCTGATCGCCCGTCTTGATGTCACCCGCGTTGATAAAATACGGGATCTTTCTGCCGCTCTTCGCCGTGAAATCGCCGAATTTCAGCACGCCCGCGCTTTCCAGGAACTGAATAAACTCTCTTTTATAGCTTTCCATGTCCGCATCTCCTTTTAACCCACAAATTCACGCACGCAGCGCTCGTATGCCGCCACCGGATCCTCAGCCGCCGTGATGGGGCGACCCACCACGATGTAATCCGAGCCGATCTCCTTCGCTTGCGCCGGCGTCATCACGCGCTTCTGATCGCCCACGTCACCGTCGGCAAACCGCACGCCGGGTGTCACGGTCAGGAAATCTTCGCCGCAAGTCTCGTGTACCTTGCCGGCCTCCAGCGGCGAGCAAACCACACCGTCCAAGCCCGCTTTCTTTGCATTCGCGGCATAGTGCATCACGACCTTGTCGATCGGCTCACGGATAAGCAGATCCTTTTCCATGCGCTCCTGATCGGTAGAGGTCAGCTGCGTTACGGCGATCAGCAACGGACGCGTACCGTCAGGACGGGTCAAGCCCTCGATTGCCGCCTCCATCATGCTCACCGTACCCGCCGCGTGCAGATTGGTCATATCCACATCCAGCCCCGACAGCACCGCCATCGACTTTTTGACGGTGTTCGGGATATCGTGCAGCTTCAGATCCAAAAAGATCTTGTGACCGCGCTTTTTGATCTCACGCACGATCTGCGGGCCCTCGGCATAAAACAGCTCCATACCGATCTTCACAAACGGTTTTTTACCGGTAAATTTATCCAAAAAACCGAAAACCTGCTCTGCGCTCGCAAAATCACAAGCAATAATAACGTCCTTGCCCATTATTTGGCCCCTCCTATAATATCCTCCAGACGGTCGATGCGATACCGCTCCATCACCGCCGGTAATTCCTCAATGATCCGCTTGCAGGCAAACGGGTCCACCAGATTGGCGGCGCCGACCTGCACCGCGCAGGCACCTGCCATCATCATTTCAATGACGTCCTCAGCAGTACTGACGCCACCCATACCCACCACGGGGATATTCACCGCGTTAGCGACCTGATACACCATCCGCACCGCCACCGGGAAGATGGCGCTGCCGGAGAAGCCACCCATTTTGTTGGCGATCACCGGTCGGCGGGTACGCAGATCAATGCGCATACCAAGCAGCGTATTGATCAGGCTGATACCGTCCGCACCCGCTGCCTCGCACGCCTTGGCGATGGACACGATATCCGTCACATTGGGTGACAGCTTGATGATGACCGGCTTTTTGGTAGCGCGCTTGACCGCCGCTGTCACCTCAGCTGCCGCTTCGGGTGAGGTGCCAAAGCTCATACCGCCGCCATGGACGTTGGGACAGCTGATGTTGACCTCCAGCCACCCCACCTGCGGGCACTGATCCAGCAAATAACAGGTCTCAATGTATTCCGCAACGGAAAATCCGCTGATATTCGCCATCACCGGCGTGTCAAAGCAGGTCGCCAGCTTCGGCAGCTCCTCGCTGATGACCTTCTGCACACCGGGATTCTGCAGTCCGACTGCGTTGATCATACCGGCGGTGCACTCCGCAATGCGGGGCGTCGGATTGCCGAACCGCGGCTCCAGTGTCGTCCCCTTGAACGAGAACGTGCCGAGCATATTGATGTCATACAAAGCGGCGAACTCGTACCCATAGCCAAACGTACCGCTGGCAGGGATGACCGGATTATCCAATCGGATGCCG
>JAGBFF010000003.1 GCA_017936615.1 Clostridia bacterium
GCAATACGGCCGCGGATGGTGCGGAAGTTGGTAAGCATACCGCCCAGCCAACGAGCGTTGACAAAATATGCGCCGGCGCGGACAGCCTCTTCAGCGATGGAGTCCTGAGCCTGCTTCTTGGTGCCAACGAACAGCACCGACTTGCCCTCGGCGGACAGTTCACGGATGAACATATACGCTTCTTCGAGCTTGCGCACCGTCTTCTGCAGGTCAATGATATAAATACCATTGCGCTCGGTGAAGATGTAGGGCGCCATTTTGGGGTTCCAGCGGCGGGTCTGGTGACCGAAGTGGACACCGGCCTCCAGCAGCTGTTTCATGGATACGACTGACATACAATATTTCCTCCCGGTTTTTACCTCTACGAGCGCTACGGACAATTCAGAAAATTTTTGCCCGCATCTCCGGAACCGCAGGGCGGCACCGCCGGAGCGCAACACGCTCGTATGCATATTGCCGTAGTATTGTACCACAAACAATTAAAAAAGGCAAGACTTTTTTTCACAAATTTTAATTGCCGAAGATTCCCTGCAACACGCTTCCTTTGCGGCGTCTGCCATCGCCGATCCGCGGCGGCATCGGGTGGTTAACAAGGATCGTCTGCTCCCCTATTACCTCGATCTCCTTCCAGCCGATAATGATATCCTCCTCGTGTCCGAGCAGACCGAAGCCTTTGGAGCGGCCGAAGATCACAAGCGACACGAGCTGTGCGGTGCAGGTGTCGATCTCCACGTCGTCCACACAGCCGAGACGCATCCCGTCGCAAATATTGATAACCTCTTTGTCGTGCATGTCCGTGACCTTACAAATCATGATAAACACCTCCGCAGAAAGATATGCATCGCAGCGGGAAAAGATACCAACTGATTGGAACCTTCGCTTTTCACCCATACTGTTGTGGAAAGGGAGTGACCGACGGTTGTATAACAAGGTGGAAATCTGCGGTGTGAACACGGCAACGCTGAAGGTGCTCAGCGAGAGTGAGAAAATGCGGCTGCTGAAGTTGACGAAGGAGGGCGACACTGCTGCACGTGAGGAGCTGGTAAACGGCAATCTACGGCTGGTGCTCAGCGTCATTCAGCGGTTTACCCAGCGCGGCGAAAACCTAGACGACTTGTTTCAGGTAGGCTGTATCGGACTCATCAAGTCGATCGACAACTTCGATATTTCGCAAAATGTGCGGTTTTCCACCTACGCCGTTCCCATGATCATCGGCGAGATACGGCGCTATCTGCGGGACAACAACGCCATACGCATCAGCCGCAGTATGCGGGACACCGCCTACCGTGCTATGCAAACCAAGGAAGCACTCACCAATCAAAACATGCGTGAGCCAACAGTCGAGGAGATCGCCAAAGCGCTCGAACTGCCGCGTGAGGATGTAGTTTTGGCGTTGGAGGCCATTGTTGAGCCGGTATCACTGTACGAGCCGGTATACGCTGACAGCGGCGATACGATCTACGTGATGGATCAGGTCGGCGACACCAACGATGACAGGACGTGGTTGGATGAGATCGCACTCAAGGAAGCGATCCGCGGACTGGGTGAACGTGAAAAAAAGATACTCAATCTACGCTTTTTTAAAGGGATGACGCAGATCGAGGTATCAGCGGAGATCGGTATTTCACAGGCGCAGGTCTCACGTCTGGAAAAGGGAGCGTTGGACAAAATAAAAAATCAGTTATAAGAGCAGCGCCGCAGTTTCCTGCGGCGCTGTGCGCTTGCGTTATACCGAGAGATCGTCGTCATTATCCTCGACGGTGGGCTCACTTTGAATGACCGCAGCGAGTGCCTCGTCGGCCGTCAAGCGATAGATCTCAAGTTCAGGCTTAACATACTGTTTCATGCTGCTGCCTCCATTTCCACGGGATCGGCGGGATACTCGGCAAAGGCATCGGCAATCGCCTGCCGGACAAGCGTTTCCATGGCCGCATTGTCCGAAGCTGAAGCGTTCACCTGATTCATGGTGACGTCGGGTGCTTCGCCGGTGAGCATCTCGTACCACAGACGGGCCAACAGGTAACGACCCCACGTTTTGCTGACGTGCGACAGGTCGCGCTGAATGCTCGTCTCGCTGTAATTGCCGGTGTTCAGTTCCTCCTGCGCAAGCTGGATCGCCTGACCGCTCGGAATGAGCGACAGGCCGGTTTCTGCTGCCGCAGAGTCGTACGCCGCTTCAACCTTTAACCACATCGCTGCCATCGTACCGCCTGACGTAGCGTTATGGCTGGCATGACCGTCACCGTACGCCCAGGTCTGATGAATATAGATCGTCGCGTTCGGCTGAAGCTTGCGGATCTCCGTGATCAAGTTGTTCAAATACGGCTGAAAGTTACCGTAGCTTAAGGAGCCCCACGAAGACTGCTGGAGGGTGATGACGTCGAACTGATCGCTTTCCAGAACTGCTTTGAGCGACACGAACGAGTTGTAATCGGCATTTGCCGTACCGTTGAGCTCGTAGTTGTAGATCGCCTCGTTGTTCGTCCAACCCTCATAATGTGTTTTCAGCGCACAACCGGCTTTGTAAAGGTTGACCGTCTTGAAGGTCTTGCCTTCTGCCTCCGCAAGCTTTGCCAGATATCCCTGCGCATCCTGCGAGTAGCTGTTACCGATGGAGAGAATCTTCAGGTCGGCATTGGTATAATCTTTATCGTCCTCCGGAATGATGCTCTCATCCGTTGTCGTATCGTCTTCCTCACTGCTGTCCCCGCTACCGGTACCGGGAACAACGATGTCGGTATCCGACAGCTCGCCGTTCGCACGCGCCAGTGCCGTGTTAACGCTGTCGGTGCGTTCGTCAACATATAGTACCGTCTCTTCCCCGTCTTTTGTGAGGATGAGATAACCGCGCGCGGTGTAAAGACGCTCGTTGAAGGTCTCGTTCGGATTCGAGGTCGTCATCGCAATGGTGTAGTCGATGTAGCTGTCGGTGTAGTCGGTCAGGCGGAAGGTGTTGGTCGCATCGCTATACACCGCAACGCTCCAGATTCTGTCCGTCGACGGCAGATGCGCCATACCGTACGCTTCTTTGTTCTCAACGGTCAGCTCGGTTGCATTGTCCGCGCGCTTGAGCATCAAGCCCAGCTCTTTCACGGTATAGGTTTCCCCTTCGTACTTGAGAGAATACCCCGATGCCGTTGCGTCAAATGCAGCCATATTCACACGGGTCAGGAAACGGATACCGTCCTTGGTTATACCGTCCTCGGCGTAACGAACAGAGGTACCGACCGTGCCCCATGCGAAATCGGTGGAATCGGTCTTCACAAAATCGGCAAACACACGGATGTTGTCGATCGGCTTCTCAAAGGTAAAGGTATTGCCGTCACCCGTACCGAATTCACCGTCTTTGTTGAGGATCCTCTTGGTGAAGCCGTCGGGAGTCGAATACCGCAGACTGCCGGGCACCAGCAGGTAGCCTGCATTGGGAGTGACAGTAGCAGTAACGGTCGCTCCTTCGCCGAGACCCGTAAGTGACGTACCGTTCGTCGAACCGCTGCTGAGAGAGACGGAACCGCCCGACACAGTGTCGGAAACGGTTGCTTTGCCGAGCTCGGTCAACGAAAAATCGTCCAGATACAACAAGCATGCGGAATCCAGGCCGCCGGCGTAGAATATATAGTTTTTGTTTACGGAGTCTTTCGTGGTAAAGATGATAGAGTATTCGTCCCACGAATCAGCACTGTTGGGGTAGATATACACCTTCGTGCCATCCAGGGTGTAATTATTGGCACCAATCACAATCTGTTCGTTTGCAATGCCATATGTGAAGTCAAATATAAATCGGGTATTATTACCACAACCGCGGAAAGTCAGCTTGTAGGTGGTATTTGCCTTTGCCCCCGTAAGAGCGTAATAATTCATACGCCGTGCGCCGGTGATCTTCATACAGGTGTTATCTGCACCGGTGGGATCCTCCACAAAAGTAAAATTTTCGGATGCAGCAACAAACTTGCTCCAGTTTGTAGACAGCGTTTCCGCTTCAAAGTCGCCGTCCACCAGCAGGTTGGTATCCGTCCATTTGTTATCGGAGGACTCGACGACCACGGTGGTGGTTGCCGAATAGCCACCCACGGTGGCGGTGATATACGCCACGCCGGAAGCAACCGCTGTCACGGTGCCGTCGGTACCGACGGTGACAACCGCTGCGTTACTGCTTGTCCAGTTGACCGTTTCGTTCGGCAGAAAGGCGCCTTCGGGCTCGGCGTTCAGGGACAGCTTCTGCGTATCTCCTTTGGACAGCGTGATCTTCTCCGGCAAAGAGACACCACTAAGCTCAGTAACCTCATTCAAGCAGACGTCGTCAATGTAAACCGTGCCCGCCACGGCGGCATGGCCGATGGCGAAAATGAAGTTTTTGTTGGTCGTCGATTCATTGACGGTGAACTCCACTGCGTAATCGGTCCACTCAGTAACCGCAGGTGCATTGTAAACACCGCCCGGCGTGCAATACGTGGTATGGATATACACGCGCAAACCGGTGCCCTTGTATTTCATACTCAAGCGGTACTTTTTCCCCGCCGTAACCGGAGCGCTCTTATAATACTTGTCGTACGTTTTGTACGTCGTCCCCGACAACTGCTCGGGGATCTTCAAGCATTTATTACCGCTGCCATCCGGATCGTCAGCAATGGTCATCAGACTGTTGCCCTCGCTGATGATAGCGTACTTGGGGGCGTTGGTGGCGTGATTGTCCCAAGTCCAGCCGGAAGTAGGCGTGCCTTCAAAGTCGCCGTTCGGCAACAGACCCGCCGGCGCACTGCTCGCCGCTGCGGTCGACAACACGATGCCCGCCAGACAAGACGCCGCCAACAGCATCACCGACAGCGCAATCGAAAGCACTCGTTTCATTGTGTGTAACACAGATCATCTTCCTTTCAAAAAACATCATCTGCTGTATTACAGCAATTATATCATAACAAATATTCAGCGATCATAACATACCAAAAAATGATATAAATATGCACAAAAGCGATTTTTATGTTGACGAAATGCGTTTTTTGAAGTTATAATGGCGTTGAGGTGAACCCGTATGTTTCGGTGCAACGATGACTTAGGAAAATTTCTCGACGTTTTCATCAAGGCTCTCCCCCTCGAACCGAATACGACCTATCGGCTGACGGTCGACCAGTACGGCGGTGCCTTCGGTGTCTGGATCAACCGCGCCTTCGCCGTTCAAGGACACGGTCCCTACTATTTTGACCATTGCGAGACTTGGACGACGCGTGAACTGTGCTTTACAATTACGGAGACGCCGAGTGCCAAAGCCGCCTTGGAAAATTGGTGTATCTCCTTCTTTAAAAAAGCTCACAGTCTGTATAATACCGGTCTGCACGATACGTACATCGACAATGTACGTTTGTGTAAGGCGGACGAACCGGAGACAACACTTTTGGTGGGCGGTGATTTTGAAGCTCCGCCCGGTGATCCGCTCTATACTGCACAATGGGAGCCGATGATCCTCGGCGGTATCGGCGCACAGCGCGGGATCACCCTGACGGGCGATCCGCTGAACGCCGGCAACCGTTGTCTGTGTCTGCCGAAGGTGTTGGTCACCCCTGACTATCCCGACCACGTTACACTTCGTGCCGAGGGATTCGGATGGTATAAAAACAACAACAACTACTACCACCACCGCGATCCGGTCGGTGTATCGCAGCATCTGCTGTTGCTTGCGGGGCAAGGCGAGATCATCCTGTATTCGGATCAATCACCACGGACGATCACCTCCGGAAACGTCATATATATTCCTCCGAACACGCCGTTTCACTACCGGTGTGAGCAAGGTAAAGGCACCGACTATTACTGGGTCATGTTCAGCGGCGAGGCCGCAGATGCACTGCTTAAACCCATGCAAGCGATCGTGTCCACCCCCGCACCGCTTCCCCGCTTTTCGGAACTGACCGCACACATTGACCAAATGCTGCAGTTTCCCTACGATAACGCACTGTACCCCTATGCCGTCAGTGCTCATTTGCAGCTGCTGCTCTCCGAGCTTAGTGAACAGCTCGCCCCCAAAGCGGAGGATCTGCATAAACAGATGATCAACCGCATTGCCGCACGCTTGCGCGAACAGCCGGAGCAACCGATCGACAACACGCGGCTTGCCGAAGAATGTGGGTTCAGCGTGGGACATTTTATTCGCCTGTTCAAGCAGTATAAAGGCTGTACACCGCATCAGTACCATCTACGGGCGTTGGTGCAAAAGGGCTGCACGCTGCTGCGCGATACCACGATGACGGTGCAGGAGATCTCGTTTGCGCTGGGTATCGAAAACCCGTTGTACTTCAGCCGCCTGTTCCGATCGATACAGGGTGTGCCGCCCCGCGAATACCGCAAATCCCACAGTATGTAAAAACAGCTGTCAAGGAAAGCTTCCTTGACAGCTGTTTTTTACCAATTCGGATAGCAGGAACGCATCGCGTCCATCGCACAGTCATAGATCATCTTTCGGGTAGCGTCGTCCTCGATGAACCAGCTGTTAAAGCCATCAAATGTGTTTGAGGGCTTTTCTCCCGTGATCACAGAATACCATATCAACGCCAACATATACCGTCCCCACGCTTCTTCGGCGTGTGATCCGTCGCGCTGGATGCTGGAAAAGCTGTACCCACCGCCGTTGAGCTTCTCCTGAGCGTGGAACATGGCGTGACCGCACGGAATGATCGGCAGCCCGGTATCCCGTGCCGCTTGTGCCGTATTCTGTTCAATACGCTGCCACATCGACGCCATGGAACCCCCCGTTTTCTGATCGTGGTCAGCATAACCGTCGGCGTAGGCCCACGTTTGGTGGATCATCACACGAGCCTGCGGCTGCTCCTGCGCAAACAGCCGAAGAAATGCCTGTACGATAGTCCGATCCCACGCGTCCGATCCACAGGAGGCGTATGAGCTCTCCTGCAGCGTGATGATATCCCACTTCTGCGTCGGCAGAACGTCCATCAGCGATACGTGACTGTTCCAGTCGATCTTGCCGTTGACCTCGTAGTTATACGCCGCTTCTCCGTTGATCCAAAAATCATAGTGCTTGCTGAGTGAGCAGCCGGAGTGGTAGAGATTAATCGTGAAAATGCGCTTACCCTCGTGCTCCGCCAAACGGGACAGATACGCGTGCGCGTCCATGGCGTAGCTATTACCGAGAGAGAGCACGTAAATCGTATCCTGCTCCTCCGGTTTTTCCGGCTCGGAAACCGTGGGCGCCGTTGTCTTTTGCGTCGTCCTTGTGGTCATCGTTGTCTTCGTCGTCTTCGTTGTCCCCGCAGTCGTCGTGGCAGCGGTGGGCAGCGTCGTCGCTGTCGTCACCGTTGTTGTCGTCGGTTCGGTCGTCGTCACCGTCACCTCGGTCGGTTGCGTGGATGTACTTTTGGATTGTGTCGTCACAGTTGTCGTCGCCTTCTCTTGTGTTGTTGTGGTGCTTTGTATAGGCTGCGCAGCACAGGCTGTCAGCAGCAGAAGACAAAGCAACAACGGAAGGCATACGCGGAAAATCGGCTTCACTGCGGCACGCCCTTTCTCGTTCGTTGTTCCCAGTATACCAAACTGCCACGTGCGTTGCAACTGCTTTTTGGGAAATAGGTGCTTGCGTCCTTCCGAAAGGGGATTTGCAGTTTTTGTCAAAAAAGGTGAAAAGGCGTTGACATAGACAATCTGTATCGATATAGTGTATCATGAGGTAGGGTTTGGATCATTTCTTTTTTCCGTTCCCGTGGCCTCCTGAGAAACTCTTCTATCCCCCGAAAATGCGGGCGGTGGAAATAGAAAAACCATAAACAAGAGAGAGGGAGTTATTATGGTAATTCTGTTGATCGCAATGATCGCCGTCGTCCTTGCCCTCTCGTTCGCTGCTTTTAACTATTTCAAGGTTAAGAAGCTCGACGAGGGTACCGACAAAATGCAAGAGATCGCTTCGGCGATCCGCGTGGGTGCTAACGCCTTCATTCGGTATGAGTACCGCGTGCTCGCCATCGTCGTTACCGTTGTCGCGGTATTCCTCGGCGTGGTGCTGGCGTGGTATGCCGGCGTGTCGTTCCTCATCGGTGCGGTGATGAGCGCCTGTGCCGGGTACATCGGCATGAAGATCGCCACCTACGCCAACGTTCGCGTTTCCAACGAGGCGCGCAACACCAAGGAGATCGGAAAAACGCTGAAGGTCGCGTTTCGCGGTGGCTCGGTCATGGGTCTGTGCGTTGCGGGCTTTGCGCTCCTCGGTCTGCTGATCGTCTACTTTGTGTTCGGCTTGGGCTTCGGTCAGCTGGACAACTTTGCGGGTGTGAAAAACTGGCTCGGTGTCGAGTTGACGCCGTTTGCTACCACCGTTTCCAACTATGCACTCGGCTGCTCGGTCATCGCGATGTTCAACCGCGTGGGCGGCGGTATCTATACCAAGGCTGCCGATATGGGTGCTGACCTTGTCGGCAAGACCGAGGCGGGTATTCCCGAGGATGACCCGCGCAACCCCGCCACCATCGCTGACAACGTCGGTGATAACGTCGGCGACGTCGCCGGTCTGGGCTCCGATCTGCTGGAAAGCTTCGTCGGTTCCATCGTGTCCGCCGTAACGCTGGCGATCAGTATGGTGCTGTTCTCCAACTTCTCGGGCGAGCTGCTCAAAAAGCTGTACCTCTATCCCCTGGTATTCTGCGGCTGCGGTCTGATCGCCTGCTGTCTCGGCATCGCCTCGCTGCTGTTCAAGAAAAAGGCATCCTCCGCTCCTCACAAGGAGCTGAATCTGTCCACGTGGATCTCTGCCGGCCTGACACTGGTCGCCGGTCTCGCGCTGACCTACTTTATGTTCAACAATTCCACAGCTTCCGAGATCAAGGCGTTCGGCTTCAACGCCGGTTGGATCTCCCCGTGGATCGGTGCGGCTGTCGGTATCATTTCCGGTATCGTGGTAGGTATGATCGCCGAGTTCTACACCAGTGCCGATTATAACCCGACGAAGAATCTGGCAGCTGCTTCCAAGGAAGGCCCCGCGCTGACCATTACGCAGGGTCTGGCGTTGGGTATGAAATCCTGCATGGCGCCCTGCATCGTGCTGGGTATCGCCATTCTCATCGCGTATTACGTTTCGGGTGCGTACGGCGTGGCGATGGCCGCCGTCGGTATGCTGTCCTTCGTGGCGGTCACCGTCTCGGTCGACACCTACGGCCCCATCTCCGATAACGCCGGCGGTATCGCGGAAATGTCCGAGCTGGAGCCCGACGTCCGCCGAATCACCGATACGCTGGATTCCGTGGGTAACACCACCGCCGCCATCGGCAAGGGCTTTGCTATCGGTTCGGGGGCACTGGCGGCGTTGGCACTGATGATGTCTTACCTGTTCGCCAGCGGTATCATTGCGCCGGGTCAGGCCCTGACGCTCAACATCGTCAACCCGCTGACACTAGCGGGTGCGATCATCGGCGGTGCGCTGCCGTTCCTGTTCTCCGGTATGCTGATCGACGCCGTTGCCAAAGCCGCCCGTAAGATGGTGGCGGAGGTTCGCCGTCAGTTCAAGGCGTTCCCCGGCATCCTGACCGGCACGGAAAAGCCTGACTATAAGACCTGCATTGAGATCTCCACCAAGGGTGCGATCGGCGAAATGAAGATCCCTGCGCTGATGGCGATCCTCGTGCCCGTCGTCTGTGGTTTCATCTTCGGTGTCGAGTTCGTCGGCGGCCTGCTGATCGGCTCCACCATCGCCGCGATCATGATCGCCATCTTCGCCGGCAACGCCGGCGGCGCGTGGGATAACGGCAAGAAGTACATCGAATCCGGCGCTGTGGAGGGCGAAGCTAAGGGCTCCGACGCGCACAAAGCCGCGGTCGTCGGCGACACCGTCGGCGATCCGCTGAAGGACACCGTCGGCCCCTGCCTGGATATCTTCATCAAGATCATGTCCACCGTGGCGCTCGTCACCGTCGCCGTATTCAAGGATTACAACCTGCTGTCACTGTTCGGCTGATAGTGAAATCAAACAGGCTGTCGGAAATTTCCGGCAGCCTGTTTTTCTGCGTTTTATCGACAAGTCCGAACAAAATTCGCGGTTTTCTGTTGCAAACCGCACGGTGCTTTGGTATACTGTACCAGTATACCAACGTAAGACGGTAAGAGGTGTTTTGTATGGCGATATTTAAGTGCAAAATGTGCGGCGGCACGCTGGAGATCACCGGCGGTGAAACGGTGGCGACCTGTGAGTACTGCGGCACCAAGCAGACGCTCCCGAAAACCGACGACGACGTGATCTCCGCGTTGTTTAATCGCGCCAACAACTTACGCCTGAAATGTGAGTTTGACAAGGCCGCGCAGATCTACGAAAAGATCGTGGAGCAGGACAACACCCAGGCGGAAGCGTATTGGGGCATCGTGCTGTGTAAATACGGCATCGAGTACGTGGAGGATCCCAAGACGCTCTCGCGCATCCCCACCTGCCACCGCACGTTGTTTGAGGCGGTGACGGCGGATGCCGAATACCTCGCCGCCATCGAGCACGCCGATTCGGCTCAGCGCGCGATCTATGAAGCGGAAGCCCGTGCTATCGACGTTTTGCAAAAGGATATTCTCGCCATCGTCAAAAACGAGAAACCGTTTGACGTGTTTTTGTGTTACAAGGAGACCGACGAGTACGGCAAGCGCACGGTGGACAGCGCGATCGCCAACGATATTTACCACCAGCTCACGCAGGAGGGCTTTAAGGTCTTTTACGCCGCTATCACGCTGGAGGACAAGCTCGGCACGGCGTACGAGCCGTACATTTTTGCTGCGCTCAACTCTGCCAAGGTGATGCTGGTGCTGGGCACCAAGCCGGAATATTTCACCGCCGTGTGGGTGAAAAACGAGTGGTCGCGGTTTTTGCATTTGATGAAGACCGACCGTTCCAAGCTGCTGATCCCATGCTACCGCGAGATGGATGCCTACGACCTGCCGGAGGAGTTTGCTCACCTGCAGGCACAGGATATGGGTAAGATCGGCTTTATCAACGACGTGGTGCGCGGTATCAAAAAGGTGACGCAAACGTCGGCACCCGCTCCCACGGTGGTGAAAGAGACCGTGGTGACAGGCGGCAACACCAACGTAGCACCGCTTCTCAAGCGCGCGTTTATGTTCCTCGAGGACGGCGAGTGGGATCGCGCGGACGAGTTCTGTGAGCAGGTACTCAACATCGATCCCGAATGTGCCGACGCCTATCTCGGCAAGCTGATGGCGGAGCTGCGGGTAACGAAGCAGGAAAAACTACAGGATTGCGAAGAACCGTTTGATGACTGCGGTAATTATCAAAAGGTGCTTCGCTTTGCTGATGCCGAGCTGGCGGCGTTTTTGAACGACACAACGGAACAGATCAAGCGTCGCAACTACGAGGATCTGATGAACAAGACATATTCTGAGGCACGCGTACAGATGGAGCGACAAGGAACGCTCCTCAATCGGCTTGAGTATTTGGAGCAGGCGGAGAGACTCTTCCGTTCGCTCGGCGACTGGAAGGATGCTGAACTGCAAGTGGCCAATTGCCTGTCGCAGAAGGATGAGATCGAAAAGCAGCTCCGTGCTGAGGAAATAGCCGAAAAAAAGCGAGAAAAGCGCCGTATAAAAATCGTTACGATTTCGTTTCTGTCTATCATCGCCGTGACAATCGCTGTTCTTGCCTTGTTGCATCTGTGGATCCTGCCGATGAGAGCTTACAATAACGCGGAGGAATTGCTGGCGAGCGGCGACTACGATGGGGCTGCTGCGGCATTTGTCGAGGCAGGAGACTATAACGATGCCTCCACACGTGTTCTTGAGGTCCATTACCTGCACGGTAAGGCATTGTTAGAAAACGGCGACTACGCCCGTGCAGCTATATGCTTTGGCAAGGCCGGCAGCTATAAGGATGCTCGTGCGCGCAGCATGGCACTGTGGGATGAGATCGCAGCACGAGATATCATCAGTGCCGGGAACGATTACACCGTCGGGCTGAAAGCTGACGGCACGGTGGTGGCGATTGGCACCAACTACAACGGTGAGTGCGACGTAGATGGATGGACAGATATCGTGGCAGTCAGTTCCGGTTATCAACACACCATTGGTCTCAAAGCTGACGGCACAGTGGTAGCTGTCGGTGACAAGGACTCTGGTAAATGTGATATAGGCAAGTATCACGATATTGTAGAAATCCATGCCGGAAATTCAAGCACCGTCTTGTTAAAGAATGACGGTACTGTTATATCGACTGGGCTGACTGAGGACACAAGTGATTGGAGCGATATCGTGGCAATCAGCATCGCAAAAGAGCACACCGTCGGGCTGAAAGCCGACGGTACGGTGGTGGCAGTTGGCAGTAACTACGACGGTCAGTGTGACGTGAGCGACTGGCGCGATATCGTGGCGATCAGCGCCAGCAATTATCACACCGTCGGGCTGAAAGCTGACGGCACGGTGGTAGCGGTTGGCTATGACGACGACGGTCGGTGCGACGTGAGCGACTGGCGCGATATCGTGGCGATAAGTGCCGGATACTATCACACGGTCGGTTTGAAATCCGACGGTACGGTGGTGTCAGTTGGTAACAACTATACCGGCCAGTGCGACGTGAGCGACTGGCGCGATATCGTGGCGATCAGCGCCGGAAATAGCCACACCGTTGGCCTCAAATCAGACGGCACGGTGGTAGCGGTTGGTCACAATTATCAGGGTCAATGTGATGTTGACGACTGGGTGCTTAAGGTGCCGGATACGCAATAATTACATACAGTAAGCACCCCGACGATCGTCGGGGTGCTGTTTTGTTGGTTTGGGGTATACATTCCTCAGCAAAGGAGAAGGCATTGAGGGACGTCGTAGGTAGCGCGAGACTCCAAATCTGTGATTTGGTAAACCGAGCTTATCCCTTGAGGAACGCCGTCCCCTCCGAACGCCCTCCGGAGGGAGGCAAGGCGAGAGGGAACAGAAGCCCTTCCCTACGCATTGTATATCAAACCTCCCGTCACGGTGGGGTATATCACCCCGCGCGCTCGATATCGTGGCGGAGACGCTTGATGATCTTCTTTTCCAGACGAGATATGTACGACTGCGAGATGCCGAGTAGGTCGGCGACCTCCTTTTGCGTGTGCTCCTGTTCCCCTGCTATCCCAAACCGCAGCCGCATGATGGTCTGCTCGCGCTCCGGCAAGTTAGCAACACATTCGAGAAGAAGATCGCGCTCTGCCTCCTGCTCTACCACGCGGTTGACGATATCGGGATCGCTGCCAAGGATATCCGACAGCAGCAATTCATTGCCGTCCCAGTCGACGTTGAGCGGCTCATCGATTGATAACTCGTGGCGAAGCTGGGCGTTTTTGCGCAAAAACATCAGAATTTCGTTTTCGATGCAGCGCGAGGAATACGTGGCGAGCTTGATGTTTTTATCCGCGCGGAAGGTACTGACCGCTTTGATCAGCCCGATCGTACCGATGGAGATGAGATCCTCAATGCCCACACCCGAGTTTTCAAATTTTCGCGCAATATATACCACCAGCCGCAGATTATGCGTGATGAGCTTGTCACGCGCGCTTGCCTCGCCCGCGGCCGTCGCGCGGAGTGCTTCCGCCTCCTCCTCGGCGGTCAGCGGCGGCGGCAGCGTATCCGCGCCGTGAATATAAAAAACGCCTTCTTGTGCAGTTCTTCCGATCAAGGACTGCACATACTTCCACAAACGGAGCAACACCTGTGGCATAACAACCCTCTTCCTTTCAAAGATCGATCACATCGCTGCCGATCAGCGCGGTGTATTCCCCACGGTCCAGCGTGTCGGACAGGGCGACGTACACCCCCGTGATATCGCGCGGTGGCTGGCCGAGCTTCCGCAGCGTCACACTCGCGGGGACAAACGCGGGTAGCAGCCCTTCGCTGCTGACGGTGCGGTACGGTATCCAGCGCAGGCGCAGCTTGGTCGCCGTGCCGCCCTGCGACTCCCGCTCACCGAAAAACGGCGGCAGAAACGGCGATAGTGCCTGTCGGCAGACCACGATGACGGGGGCGCCGGAAAACGGTTCGCGCAGGTGCAGACCGGTATCGTGCAGGGCACGGCACTCGCATACGCCGCTGCCCGTGTCAACGGTCAGGACGTAGTCGAGCCCCGTCGATGCGCGTTTTTGTGTTAACCGTTCGTACAGCCGTATGATCCCGTAGCTGACAAGTGCGAACACCGTCAGCATCAGCGGCGAAATATCAAAATAGATCACGCCGTTTCGCGTCAACACCGCTTCACTGCCCGTCAAATACCACAGTGCCGTAGCAAGACCCGACAGCAGCGCCGAAAGGCAAACGAAAACGACCAACTGCCGCAAGAAACCTTTGGCAGAATGCTGTGGAAAAGCGATGAGCATAATAAGTGCAGCGGAAAGAATATGTAGCAGCAGTGAGATCGGCGGTGGCGCGGTAAGCAGTATCTGGCACGCGCTGACACCGCCTGCCAAAGCCCCGAGCACCATACGTACGCGTCGGGGCGGTACGCGTAATAAACGGGCGGTCAGCGACAGCAGTAAATAGTCGATAAACCAATTCAAAACGATCAGCACGTCGAGATAGATGATCGGCACGCACTCACCTCCCTCTTTATTATAGCGGC
Source organism: Clostridia bacterium (assembly GCA_017936615.1). Classification (GTDB taxonomy): domain Bacteria; phylum Bacillota; class Clostridia; order Oscillospirales; family Acutalibacteraceae; genus RGIG3009. The sequence continues at coordinate 14,564 of JAGBFF010000003.1, forward strand.
GAAACGGCATACTTTATGCCGAAATACGAAAGGTTAAAAATTTTTGAACACTGCACTGCGGATATTGCATATTTTTGCCGATTGTGCTATGCTGAATACCAAAGGAGGTCTGAATTATGAAGACTGCTATGAAAAAAAGTACCATCGTTCTGATTGCCGTAGGCGCCGTGCTGGCGATCCTCCTGATCTGGGGTATCGCTTCGTACAACGGTCTCGTCAACGCCGAGGTCGCCGTGGAAACGGCAGAGTCCGATCTGGATGTTTATCTGCAGCGCCGCTCCGATCTGATCCCCAATCTGGTGAACACCGTGAAGGGCTACGCGGCGTATGAGGAAGAGGTTTATACCGACCTTGCCGAGGCGCGCGCCAAGCTGGCGGGAAGCACCACGGCAGAGGATAAGTTTGAAGCCAACGAGGAACTCAGCTCTGCTATCAGCCGCTTGCTGGTCGTGGTGGAAAACTACCCCGAGCTGAAGGCCAACACCCAGTTCACCGCGCTGATGGATGAGCTGTCCGGCACCGAAAACCGCATTGCCACCGCGCGCAAGGATTACAACTCCGCGGTTCAGGAGTTCAATACCAAGCAGCGCCGCTTCCCCACCAGCATCATCTCCGGTATATTCGGATTTGAAAAGGCACCGCTGTACGAAGCGTCTGAGGGTGCGGAAACCGTGCCTTCCGTGGATTTTAACTGACGGTAAACGCAATGAAACGTTGGAAGTTTGTTTTGAGCGCGTGGTTGGTCGCTGTGCTGGTGATGTTCCCGCTGGCACTCTCCGGCTGCGCGGAAGAGGGAGCCAAATATCCCCAGCCTACCAAAGCGTTCTATGTCAATGATTTTGCCAATGTATTGTCCCCCGAAACCGAGCAGATCATTCTGAACAAGGGAGCGACATTGGCGGAAAAGACCAAGGCACAGATCGTCGTACTGACGGTCGAAAGCCTGAACGGTGACACGATCGAGGAGTATGGGTTAAACCTTGGACGCGAATGGGGCATCGGTGATGAAGAAGATAACACCGGTGTGCTGCTTCTCCTGGCGGTGGAGGAGCGCGAGACCCGCATTGAGGTCGGCTACGGTCTGGAGGGCAGACTACCCGACTCCAAAGCCGGTCGTTTTCTCGACAGCTATGCTGTCCCCTATTTTCGGAACGACGACTTCGACACCGGTGTGCGCGAGACCTATCAGGCGCTCGTCAACGAGGTGTATCTGGAATTCGGGCTTACGGAAGAGGTAGATCCGAACTACGTACCCATCGACCGGCTGCAGCAGGAACAGGAAATTGATCCCGTGGCAACGATCATTATGTTTGTCGTGCTTTTGATCTTCGTTGCCGGCTTCGGCGGCTTGAGTGCCTTCGGTCGGCGGCGCGGATGGCCGATCTTCTTAATGATGGGTAATCACCATCACCGCGGCGGAGGCGGTTTCAGCGGTGGTTTCCGCGGGGGCGGCGGAAGCTTTGGCGGCGGCGGTGCCTCGCGCGGATTCTGATACGACAAAAACGATCCCGGCTGTGTACAACAGCCGGGATCTCTTGTTGGTCTTACCAAATAAACCCCCAGTTCTACTGGGGGAGAAAGAGAACTTTAGTAAATGCAAGCCTCCCCTTGTCAGGGGAGGTGGCTTTTGCGAAGCAAAAGACGGAGGGGTAGTCGTCATTTTTCTCTCCCTCAGTCTCGCTTCGCTCGCCAGCTCCCTCGTCAGAGGGAGCCGCTCAGAATACGTGATGCCCGTTTACGGGCGGCAGGGCGTGTAATGCAATGATAAATTTCAGCGCCCCTTTCAGGGGCTAAGCCTGTAATTGCCCCTTCGAGGGGCTGTGCATACCACCAGTTTACTGGTGGTTATGATTTATTGATGTTTTTTTCGATATTCGGATGGCGACATACCTTTGACCTCACGGAATACGCGTGAAAAATACAGCGGATCGGTAAAGCCGACCGACGCGGCGACGCTGGCGATCGCTTTGTCGGCACGACGCAGCTGCGTACACGCCTCATTGATGCGGTATTTCTTCAGGTAATCGTGCGGCGACATAGAGAACTTTTCCATAAACGTGCGGTAAAGCTGGCTGCGGCTGATACCGACCGCTTTCGCGATCTGTTCGATACGGATGGGAGCGGCGTAATTGCGCTCAATAAAATTCATTGCCTGCGTAATATAATCCACCGTCTCCGCCGACGGACGGTCGGAACGTGTTTTTCGCATCAGCTCGCCCAAAAACAGATGCAGATGCCCCGTCATTTCGGCATCCGCCTCGGGGGTATTGCCCCGCACCTGATAAATATTCATCAAATGTGTGCGCAAAGTATTCGAGTCCTCCAGATGCAGCACCGGGCTCTCGGGCGAAAAGCCGGTATGCTTCAGCATACGGCGCGCTTCCGTGCCGTTAAACGAGACCCAGCAATACTCCCACGGATCGTCACTGTCTGCCTCATAATACACATCGGTTCCCGGGAAAATAAAAAACATATCGTTTTGGGACAGGTGATAGATCTGTCGACCTGCACGGAACATCCCCTTGCCCGAATGAATGTAATGGACCAAATAGTAATCACGCAAACCGGGCAACGGATGATGACCCGGGCTGCAGCGCTGGTAACCGGTTTCGTATACTGCGAGCGCTATATTCTCTTTAGTGGTGTCATTGTAGCGCATAAGTACACTTTTTGCCATACCAATCCCTCTTTTCTGGTTCTAGCGTACCACAACTCGCAATATTTGTCCATAATTTTTATTAATTTTTTCTTTCCTTTTTCTTCCTGCTGTTGTATAATAAAAGCAATGCAAGGGGGATTGGAAAATGAGCAGTACAAAAGAATTGATCGTCGCGCTCAATGACGGACGTTTTGACGCGGTGTTTACCCGCCTGTACGGCAAGGATAACGTCGCGCATCAGCGCGCGCGATATCAGAGCGCCGTGGAAGCCTATGCGGAACTGTACGGTGACGA
>JAGBFF010000037.1 GCA_017936615.1 Clostridia bacterium
CATCAGCAGCAGGCCCTGGGACGCGGTGTAGGTGGTGGTCATTGCACCGGCCGCGAGAGAGCCGTGAACCGTACCGGCAGCGCCGGCTTCGGACTGCATTTCCGACACCTTAACCGTCGTGCCGAAAATGTTTTTCTGACCCGCAGCGGCCCACTGATCCACATAGTCCGCCATGGGGCTGGACGGCGTGATGGGGTAGATACCCGCCACTTCGGTAAACGCATAGGATACATGCGCCGCCGCATTGTTACCGTCCATGGTTTTGAACTTTCTTGCCATAGAGATATGTCCTCCTTTTAGGATAATAAAAACAAAAGCTCGGTGCGTAACACACCAAGGGTAATGATACCACAAAAACCGCGCTGTGTAAAGAAAAATCGTTGATTTTCCAAAAAAATTAAATTTGGGCGTTTTTTTGCCGATTTTTCCGGAAAACGGCAGCGTTGCCCACGTTTTTTCGCCCCGCGCGGCGTTTTCGTCGCTGTGCGCGCCGTTATCACGCGGCATCCGATTTGACAGAACGGGAAAAATAGGCTATGATAGAATCACCGAATTATGAAAGGGGAAAATAAAACTATGGCTGACCCTGCTCCTGACGGGAATATAACGTCGACCCCGTCGTTTTGGAAATCGCTGTCCAAGCGCTTGTCCGACCGTCACAAGAACGTGACGGAAGAGGATATCCGCGAACTGGTGGATGCCGGCGAGGAAAAAGGCGTTATCGAAGAATCCCAAAAGGACATGATCAACAACATCTTCGAGTTCGGTGAAATGACCGCCGAAGAAATCATGATCCCCCGCACCGAGGTAGAAGCACTCGATGTGGAAGACACCGTACAGGATGCCCTGCGCATCGGCGTGGAGGAAGGCTTCTCCCGCGTACCGGTGTATGAAGAAGACATCGACCACGTGATCGGTGTTCTGTACATCAAGGATCTGCTTCCGTACGTCGGCAAAGAGCTTCCCGCCGAGCTCTCTCTACGCTCGTTGATGCGCGACGCACACTTTGTTCCCGGCACCAAAAACTGCCAGGACCTGTTGGCGGAAATGACCGAAAAGCACATTCAGCTCGCGATGGTCGTAGACGAATACGGCGGCCTCGCCGGTATCGTTTCGATGGAGGATCTGTTAGAATCCATCGTCGGCAGTATTCAGGATGAATACGACCACGAGGAAGAGGAAGTCAAGCAACGCAGCGATAACTCGTTTGAGATCGACGGTGCGATGGCGATCGACGAGGTCGGCGAGCTGCTCGGCACGGCGTTCCCCGAAGGAGATTACGAAACGCTGGCAGGCTTCTTCATTGATCAGCTGGGACACATCCCGTCGGCTGATGAGGCCGCGCAGGTGATCTACGGCGATCTGGAATTTACCCTACTGGAAATGGACGGCCGCCGCGTGGACTTGATCCACATCCGCCGCAAGGATCCGGAACCCGTTGTCGAAGAATAACAACAATTAGCAACGATAAACAACAAACAAGCGACCGAGATATCTCGGTCGCTTGTTTGTTTATTCCATCGCTGTCACGGTGTAGCCTTGTGCCTCCACCGCAGCTTTCAGCACCGCATCCTCGATCGGCACAGACAGCGTGACCACGGCGGTGCCCGTCTCGTGGCTGACATCTGCAGTAGCAACGCCGTCCAGCGCCTCCAGCACAGCCTTCACGCGGCCCGAGCAGTGTCCGCACATCATTCCCTCGATCGTCATCGTTTTTTTCATCGGTTTTTCCTCCTTGCTTTGTGTCGGCGGCTGCTCGCCTTGCGGGCGCAGCCGAACGAAATTCAAACGCAACGCATTGGTAACTACGCAAAAGCTGGACAGGCTCATTGCCAACGCCCCGAACATCGGCTCCAGCTCCCACCCAAGCAGCGGAATAAACACGCCCGCTGCCAGCGGTATGCCCAGCACGTTATACGCAAAGGCCCAAAACAGGTTTTCGCGGATGTTCCGCAGGGTAGCACGACTGAGCCGGATCGCCGCCGGTACGTCCGACAGACGGCTGTTTACCAGTACCACGTCGGCGGCGTCGATCGCCACATCCGTTCCCGCTCCGATCGCCATACCGACATCCGCACGCGTCAGCGCAGGAGCGTCGTTGATACCATCGCCCACCATTGCTACGCGCCCTTGCTTTTGCAACTCACGGACGACCGCTTCTTTGCCGTCAGGCAGTACGCCCGCGATCACATCGTCCACACCCGCCTGTGCTCCGATGGCGCGTGCGGTGCGCTCGTTATCACCGGTCAACATCACAACGCGCAGCCCCATTTTCCGCAGCTCTGCAACAGCATCGGGGCTGTCGGACTTCACCACATCCGCCACCGCGAGCATACCGACGAGCTTGCCCCCCTCGGCAAAGAGAAGCGGTGTGTTGCCGGCTTCCGCCAATCGTTCTGCTTCCTTGTACAGCACCGTCGGAACGGTGACCTGCTCACTAACAAATTTCACACTGCCGCCGAGGATCGTCATGCCGCCACGCTGTGCGCGCAACCCGTTTCCCGGCAACGCCTCAAATGCCGCGACCTCCTCAGGTGCTATGCCGCGCTCCTGCGTTTCCCGAAGCACGGCGCGGGCGAGGGGATGCTCACTGTGCTGCTCCAAGGATGCGGCAAGCATCAATAACGCCGTCTCGCTAACACCACCCGCCGGATGTACGGCAGTTACCTGCGGCTCACCCGCCGTAACGGTGCCGGTCTTATCCAGTGCAACGATATCGACTTTACCCGCTTGCTCCAACGACACGGCGGTCTTAAACAGGATGCCGTTCTTGGCACCCACACCGTTGCCCACCATAATGGCAACCGGCGTTGCCAGTCCCAACGCACACGGACAGCTGATGACCAGCACCGAAATACCGCGCGCCAGTGCATAGCCGACCGTCTCACCTGACAGCAACCAACCCACGATCGTCACGGCAGCAATACCGATCACGATCGGCACAAAAACACCGGACACCTTGTCGGCCAGCTTGGCAATGGGCGCTTTGGTCGCCGCCGCATCGCTCACCATACGGATGATCTGCGCCAGTGTGGTATCCTCTCCCACACGCGTCGCCTCACACCGCAAAAACCCTGATTGATTCAACGTCGCGGCGGAAACGGTATCGCCCGCTGTCTTGTCCACGGGAATGCTCTCACCGGTCAGCGCCGCCTCGTTGACCGCACTGTGACCGTCCAGCACTACACCGTCCACCGGAACGGTCTCGCCGGGACGTACCAAAAACACGTCACCGCGGCGCACCTGCTCCACCGGCACGGTAACCTCCTTGCCATCGCGCACCACCGTCGCGGTTTTGGGTGCTAAACGCATCAGTTCGCGCAACGCGTTGGTGGTCTTCCCTTTGGAGCGTGCTTCCAGCATCTTGCCTACGGTGATCAACGCCACGATCATCGCCGCCGACTCGAAATACAGGCCATGTCCGTAATGTGTCGCGGCCATAACGTCGCCGCGCGCCAGCGCATCCGCCATTAAAAACAGCACCACCGCGCTGTAGCCGAACGCCGCACCCGACCCGAGCGCCACCAGCGTATCCATATTCGGCGCACCGTGCAGCACCCCGCGGAGGCCACTGATAAAAAATCGCTGATTGATCACGATGACTGCGGCAGAAAGCAGCAGCTGCAACAGCCCGGTCGCCAACGGATTTCCCTCAAAAAACGGCGGCAACGGCCAGCCCCACATCGTGTGACCCATCGACACATACATCAGCACCGTTAAGAAACCAAGCGAGGCGATCAGCCGCCGTTTCAGCGCCGGTGTTTCGGTATCTCGGATCTCGTCATCGCCCCCGGCAACGGCGGATTTTTCCTCACCCTTCAGCGATGCACCGTAGCCTGCGGCCTCCACAGCCGCGACGACCGCCGCTGTGTCTGCCGTGCCCTCAACACCCATGGAGTGGGTCAGCAAATTCACCGAGCACGCTGTGACGCCCTCAACTCCCGAAACCGCTTTTTCCACGCGCGCGCTGCATGCGGCACAGCTCATGCCGCTCACGGTATACTGTTGCATTGTTCCCGCTCCTTTTCTTGGTTTTCCTCTAGTATACCCCTTGGGCGGGGCATTTGTCAAATCAAAAACCGAGGTCTGTGACCTCGGTTTTCGTTCAGGATCCCTCGCGTCGCGCTATAAAAAAGGTTCCAAAAAACACCGCTGCAGCAACCAGTACAACGGTCGGACCGGTCGCCACGGCGTTGAGCCACGACAGCGCCAAGCCAAGCAGCCCTGAAAACAGAGCAAAGATGACAGTCAGTGATAAATAGCCTCGCATACCGCGCGCCACGTTGCGTGCCGCCGCCGCAGGCAGCACCAGCATCGCGTTGATGAGAAGCAACCCCACCCAACGGATCGCCAGCATCACCGACAGCGCCAGCACCACCACAAAAAGGTTATCCAACCACCGTACACGCAGTCCCTTGCTCCGCGCCAAAGACGGGCTGAGCGACACGGCGTAGAAGCCGTTAAAGCACAGCAGCCATACTGCGGCAACGACGACCAACGTGCCGCCGAGCACCCATAGTTGTGCCTCGGTAATGGACAACAGGTCACCGATGAGCAGGCTTTGATAGCCGGAGAATCCGCTGTTGCGCGACAGTAGTACCAGGCCAAGCGCCACACCGCACGATGAAAACACACCGATCACCGTGTCGGTCGAGGACAGCCGGGAGTGACGGATCGCGTTCATCAGCAGTGCAAATACCGCTGCAAACAACAGCATTGCCGGCGTAGGATCGGTCAGCCCGAAAACCACCCCCACGGCAACACCGGTAAGTGCCGAATGGCCCAGCGCATCCGAGAAAAAGGACATCTTACTGTTGACCACCAACGTCCCAAGCAGTGAAAACAGCGGCATCATCAGCACGATGCCGATCAGTGCGCGGCGCAAAAAGTCGTACGACCACAGTTCAGCGATCAGTTCCATCGTGCTCCCCCTCTCCGCCAAACGCGGCAGCAAACGCCGTATGGGCAAACACCTCGTCAGGTGTGCCGACCGTCTGCACCGTGCGATCCAACAGTACCACCCGATCAGCGTGACGGCGCACAAATTCCAGATCGTGCGACACAATAAGGATCACGAGATCCTCCGTTTGCTTCAGCTCCTCGACCACACGGTAAAACTCCAAAAGACCGTTGCGGTCCACACCCGATACCGGTTCATCCAAAATCAGTAGATCGGGACACGGCAGCGTCGCCGCCGCCAACAACACCCGCTGCAGCTCGCCACCCGACAACCGCCCCACCGGCTGATCCAGCAATTGTGCGGCGTGAAACCGCTCCAAATGCGCTGTCAGCGCTTCCACCGTTTTGCGACGGCGGGGCAAAAAGACGGGATAGGTTCCCGTCAACGATTGCAGCATATCGTACACCGTCGCCGGCGAATTGCGATCCAGTGCCAGCGATTGCGGCACGTACCCGATGCGCGGGCGCTTTCCTTTGGCGGGTGCGCCGTTGTGGCCCGAAAATTCCACACTGCCGGTGTGACGGATCTCGTTCAGGATCGCTTTCAGCAGCGTACTTTTCCCCGCACCGTTGCGACCGATCAATGCAGTCAACTCGCCGCAGTGTGCGTGCAGATCCACGTTTTCGAGCAACACCTTACCGCCGACCGTCACGCCGATGTTGTGGATCTTCAAGCAATGTAGCCTACACTCGCTCATACCGCCACCTCCTTGAGTGCCTGTATATTTTTCTCCATAGCGCACAACCAAACTTTCTCTGGCGGCACGCCATCGATCGGCAAAACCGCACTGTTTAGCGCTACCGACGCGCTGCATGCGGCGTATGCCATCAACCCCTCTTGCTGCGCGACGTATTGATCGTCGTATAGGAACAGCACCGCTCGCCCTTTGACAGCGTCCGCAACGGCTTTGACCTCCGCCACGGAAAAGCCCTGCTCCTCACCGATCGGCAACGAGCCGATCACCGAAAGACCCAGCAGCTCTGCCGTGTATGTCGCCGAATCGTGGAACAGTACTGCCGTATCAAACGGCAGCTGCTCCGCTACCTCCGCCAACTGCTGTCCCACCGCATCGATTTGGCGGCGGTACCTTTCCGCATTTCCGCGATAATAGGTTGCGTTTTTCGGATCCAACTCACACAGTGCCTCGCAGATCGCCTGCACTTGTTCGGCATACACCGACGGACTCATCCAGCCGTGCTCACCCGCACCGTGCTCGTGCCCGTGATGCTCGTGCTCATGGCACTCTTCCGCTACCAATCCCTCCGAGGTGTCCGTTACCGAGGCAGCTAGCTGCGGCAATACCGGATCAAGAAACGCCTCTGCACCGCCACCGTTCAGGATCAGGAGATCCGCTTTTTCCAAGGTCATCCGTTCGGCAGGGGATAACTGATAGTCGTGCAGACAACCGGCGGTCGGCTGCGTCAAGCAATGAACCGAGACCCCTTCGACCTCCCCGACGACCTGCAGCGTTGCCGTATACATCGGATAAAAGCTCGCCACCACCGACAGGGTATCATCCTCGTCATCACGGCGCACGCCCCCCAGCGCCGTCAACCCCAACGACAGCACCACGATCCCTATTAGCAACAGCGCGATCTCTTTGTACCGTATCTTCACTGTATTTCCTCCGTTATTGCAACCCGTTTGCAATAATGGTACGTCTTTCCTTGCACTTTGTCAAGAAAATTCTTGCCTCTTTACGTAAAATGCAGTATACTTATGATTGGAGTATTTTGTACGGGAGGATGTGCTATGAACTGGACGTTGCCGGATGGCTCGGTTTTCGCGGGAAATGACGCCGCGAAAGCCGCTGTTGCTGCGCGTCTGGATAGCGGCACTCTCCCCCACGCGCTGTTGTTGGAGGGCCCCTCCGGCAGTGGACGACGCACGCTGGCACGACTGATCGCGGCCGCTGCCGTCTGCCGCAGCGATGGTGATCGTCCTTGCGGTGTGTGCCCCGCCTGTCACAAGGCGCCGCGCTCCATTCATCCGGATATTACCGAGCTGGGCGGCAGTGAAGAGGCACGGTCCTTCCATATCGACGCGGTGCGCGCCTTGCGTGAGGAAGCGTATATCCTCCCGAACGAGGCGCCGGTACGTGTGTTCATTTTGTGCGATGTGCAGGCGATGACCGATCAGGCACAAAACGCGTTGCTTAAGCTGTTGGAAGAACCTCCGGCACACGTTCGCTTACTGCTGACTTGTGAAAACCGTTCGCAGCTGCTCGAAACCGTGCGTTCGCGCCTGTTTTCCGTAACACTCGGCGGTATCGCCCCGACCGAAGCAGTGACGGTGCTACGACGGCATCTACCCGACCGCACGGAAGAGGAGCTGCTTCGCGCCGCCACCCTGTGGGGCGGCGTGGTCGGCCAAGCGCTCCGCAGCCTGCAGGACGGCTCCTACCGCGATATCCTTGATCTATTGCCACCCATCGCACAAGGGATTGCTGCCTCCACCGAGCTGCAGCTTCTGAAAGCAACCGCTCCGTTGGAAAAGGCCAAGGACGCCGTTCCGGCGGTACTGAACGGCTTGCAACTCATTCTGCGTGACGCACTGTTTTGCCGGTACGACTGCGGACCGCTCATCAGCACCTCTCCGGAGTCAGCCACGCTGCTGGCACAAAACCTGACGCGACAACAGCTGTTGGCGGCGCTGGACGTGATTGCCGAATTACAGGCAGCGCGGGCGCGCAACATCAATCACACGTTGTTTCTCACTCTCCTGTGCTCCCGCTTGCGGCAGGCCGCAGGAAAATAAGAAAGGTCGAATAGCATTATGACGAATATCATCGGTGTTCGCTTCAAGAACATGGGAAAAATTTATTATTTTGACGCCGCCGGCCACACGCTGGAAAAGGGTCAGCACGTAGTCGTAGAAACTGCACGCGGCCTGGAGTGCGGCGAGGTAGCGATGGCCAACCGCGATATGGCAGACGAGGAGATCGTCAAGCCGCTGCGTGCCGTCGTGCGCCCTGCCACGCCTGAGGATGTCAAGCGTGCGGCAGAAAACGCCGAGCGCGAAGAAAAGGCGATGGTGACCTGCGCACAGCGTATTGCGGCACACGGATTGGATATGAAGCTCATCAGCGCCGAATGTGCATTTGACGGCTCCAAGATCCTGTTTTATTTCACCGCCGAGGGGCGTGTCGATTTCCGCAACCTCGTCAAGGATCTTGCCGGCATCTTCCGCACCCGCATCGAGCTGCGCCAGATCGGTGTGCGCGATGAAGCGAAAATGCTGGGTGGACTCGGCATTTGCGGTCGTCCGCTGTGCTGTTCGCAATTCTTGTCCGACTTCCACCCCGTCTCTATCAAAATGGCGAAGGAGCAAGGATTGTCCCTGAACCCCACCAAGATTTCCGGCACCTGCGGCAGACTGATGTGTTGCCTGAAATACGAGCAGGAAGCATACTCCTCACTTCTCAAGATCACGCCCCGTCAGGGCGCACTGGTCAACACGCCCGAGGGCCGCGGCATCGTCACCGATGTCAACCTGCTCACCGGCGCGCTGAAGGTGCGCCTGGACAAAGCACCCGACTCGCCGTCGGTCGCCATGCACCGCGATGATGTCAAGGTGATCCGCGACGGCAAGGGCAGCAAGGGTGGCAAACCGCAGGAAGAGCCTGCCGAAACCGACGTACAGGAGTGATCGTATGGAGCTGTATATCATTATAGGTCTGTTAGCGGTCGTCATTCTGCTACTGGTGATCCTGCTGACCCGTAAGCCGAACGCTGCCGTTTTCAAGGAGTTGGCGGATACCGAGAGTCGCCTGCGCGAAGAGCTGCGCAGCACGCGCCGCGAGCTCAGCGATGCCCTCAAGGAAATGACCCGTACGATCTCAGAGGGGCAAAAGGAAACGTTGAAGGCCGCCGGTGAAAATCAGGACAAGCTCAATGCCGCCCTGACAACCGCCGTGAAAAATCTGCAGGAAAGCAACGAGAAAAAGCTCGACCAGATGCGCGAAACGGTGGATGAAAAGCTGCAAAGCACCCTCACCAAGCGGTTGGATTCCAGCTTTAAGACAGTGGGCGAGCAGCTGCAAAACGTCTATAAATCACTGGGCGAAATGAAAGAGCTTGCCGGCGGTGTCAGTGACCTGCAGCGCGTGCTGTCCAACGTCAAGGCACGCGGCACCTGGGCGGAGGTTCAGCTCGGAAACATCTTGGAGCAGACCCTCACCCACGAGCAATACGATCAGAACGTATCGACCCGGAACAACAACGAGCGTGTCGAATTTGCTATCCGTATTCCGTCACGTGATGACGACGGTGCCTACGTCTGGCTGCCGATCGACTCAAAATTCCCGCAGGAGGACTACGTCCGCCTGTGTGACGCCGCCGAAAAAGCGGATAAGGACGGCGTGGAGGCGGCCTCCAAAGCGTTGGAGCGCGTGCTGAAAAGCGAAGCAAAAACCATCGCCGATCTGTACATTGAGGTCCCCAAAACCACCGACTTTGCGATCATGTTTCTGCCGACCGAGGGGTTGTATGCCGAGGTGTTGCGCCGTCCCGGTCTGATGGAAGAACTGCAGAACAAATACCGCATTATGGTGTGCGGCCCCACCACCATCACGGCGTTTCTCAACACACTGCGGATGGGCTTCCGCACGCTGGCAATCGATAAACGCGCTGCTGAAGTGTGGAAGGTGCTTGGCGCCGCCAAAATGCAGTACGATAAGTTCGAGGGCGTGCTTGCCAAGGCAAAGAAAAAGATCGACGAAGCCGGCAGCGCACTGGACGATGCACAGCCTCGCAATGATATGATCCGCCGCAAGCTGAACAAGGTCGAAGAGGTGGACAGCACCGAGGTACCGATGCTGCTGTCGCTGTCGGACGCGGAAGAAGCCGAGGAATGATCATTCCCTCTGCAACACGGTTCACATAGCGTACGTAAAAGAGCGCACCGCCGATCGGCGGTGCGCTCTTGTTATGTTGTTTATTCTGCTTTGAGTGCCAATGTGAAGCCGTGGGGCAGTTTGCCGATCTCCGGACGGAGATATACGCGACACATTTCCGGATCGCCGCATATGGTCGAGGTGTAATCGTCCACCAGCATATACTCCGGATGCTCCACCTGACCGTAGCACGCGGTAATGCCGGCAGGGATCAGACGACCAACACCCGGCAAGGTAGCATCCACGTAGCAGAACCCGGATGCACCGTGCCCGTTGACCTCGAGACTTACTGCGGTCGGTACCTTGTCGGCAGGAATGATGAAGCAGCGATCGTAATACACGTCACGCTCAAACATCGATTTGAACGTGCCACACGCCACCTCGTGCTTGCTACCGTCAGCATAGTGCAGCGTGATGCGCGTCTTGCACGCAGAGGTATACTCCGGCAGACTGAAATGCACGTCCAAACGACCGATCTGACCGGGAGCAGCGGTTTCCGCCAACTTTTCCAACCAATCGATCGTGTTGTCGAATTTTTTCAAAAACGCATCCAACTTAGGCGAAGCAATGCCGGGGCGGCATTCATCCCACACCGCACGGTTGAGCGTAACCAATTCCTCATAACGGCGGCGCGCCTCAGCAATACGCTCGCGACACTCATCCAGATCCGACAACCGTTCACCGGTACGATGCTCCAGCAGATCGTACGCAATACCACGCAGCAGGTACACCAAGCGGTTTTGCTTAACGCTGCACACAAAGCATCTGACGGTGTTGCATTCCGTTTCAAACGCACCCTCCAGATTGCGCTCCAACACCGCGGCGGTGCTGTCCAGACAGAGCGCCCAATACTTGTTGAGCTCCATATCCTTCTCGCCCGGCAACGGCAGGCAGTAGCGGTTGACGAAACTATTGGTTGCCGCCGTGGCGACCGCCTCGGCATACGTATGATTGTCTGTAAACTTCAGTGCGGCCTTAACCAGCGTTTCATAGCACGGACGCTCGCCATCGTTCCACAACAGACCGGTATACACCACCGACAGGTCGGCGATCGCATTCGCCTGCGTACTAAGCTCCCAGTTGGTCATCATCATGCCCAACGGCTCGTATTTGCGGGCGTAGTCGGTCAGCGTGTCGATCGACTTGATCTGAATGTTGGTACAAGCAAAATACTTGAAGCCCCACCGTTCAAACTTCTTGAACAGATCGTAACGGCGGCTGGTGGTAAAGCGCGCTTCAGGGAACCGCGGATAGAAGCGGTAGAACCACGCACACATCACGATATCCTTCGGGATGTCGTCCACCACGCTGTCGCACTGCTCCAGCATATCATCCCAGATCATCACGGTTTTACCGAGACCTTTCATCAGGTGATAGTAATGCAGTAACGTGTCGCGGAACAGGATCGGCAGACCCTGCTCCTTGAGCACCTTCTTACACTCATCACAGAAGCCCATGTTAAAGATCTCGTCAAAACCGATATGGAAGAACTTCGAAGGAAACAGTGCCGCTACCTCAGCCAGGTAAGTATCCATAAACTGCTGTGTCTGCGGCTTTTGGGGGCACGCCTCACAGTAGTTTCTCTTCTCACCCGCCTCATTAAAACGACCTTCAATATCCCCGTACATTTCCGCCATCGGACGAAGCTCGTCATGCGCCAAAAAGCGCTCGGTGTGACCGATCGGTGAGACGACCGGCACCAGCTCCAGGCCGAGGGTGTCGGCGTAAGCAACCAACTCGCGGATCTGCTCCGGAGAATACGATTCCGCCGTCGACGGATAGGGGTACGTCGCGGTGCGGATACGATCCTCCAGATACATAATAATCATATTCATGCCGGCTTTTGCAGCAGTGTCAAAATACGCTTTGACAGTATCAACCGTTTCGATCTGGCGCGCCAGGTCAATTTGTACGGCGCGATACGGTGCTTTATACATCGTTCCTTCCTCCCATATCACAGTTCTGCTACACGGATCGCCTCGCGCTTACCGCTCTTCATCGCACGGTACACAGCGTTGAGGAACATCACGGGCTGAATCAATTCTTCGTAGGTATGCTCCATACGCCCGGTGCGCAGAGTGCGTGCAATATTGCGCGCCTCTTCAACAAACGCCATATCCAACGTAATGGGCTGGGTCAGGTCCTTGTTGTCCGGCTTGGTCGCATCCAATTGCTGCGGCGTGTAGATCTCCACCTCGTAGTCCCACCGACCGGCAGTGTACAGACCCGTAACGTCGAAATCGTCATAGTGGATAATCAGAGCAACGCCATTTTTCGTCTCGGACGCCGACACCCACTGCGGATAATAGCCGAAAACCGGCAGGCAGATTTCTGCCAGATGACCGGCATAGAAGAAGAAACCGCCCCATTCGTTTTCCAAATTGACCGGCGCCATCACGGTACCGCCGACGATCGGAATCTCCTTCTTGCGAAGCTCCTCCACAAAGCGGATCGCCGCCTTCGTTTCAGGACACAGCTTGAGGCAAGAACCACCCATCAGCGGCACGCCTTTGTCGCGCGCCAGGCGAGCCAGTTCGATTGCCTCATCCTCGTCCTGCGTGAACGGCTTGTCGATAAACACCGGAATACCGGCTTCGATGAACGGACGCGCCATCTGCGCATGGAGTCGGCCGTCACGTGCCGTGACGATCGCCGCATCAATCTTGTCGAGCATCTCCTCGGGCGACTTGGCGATAAACTCAACCCCGTACTTTTCCTTCAACTTTTCGTCCACGCCGGGATAGGTGCTGTAGGTTGCCACAGCCTGAATATCATCGAATTCACCCTGCACGCTCTTGTCGTAGCCGTTGAACATCGCCGCGAACAGATCGGCGTGCGAGTTTACACTGCCCAAAAAACCTACACGAAACATGTTGTTTCCTCCTTATACCGGATAGTGATTCGGGTTCTGACGGTGAACCTCCTCGATGATGGCGATCTCCTGACGGATCTTCTCCGGACGGATAACCAGCGGCGTGCCGTTGGTCAGATGCTCGTACACATTGCGATAATACGCCTTCACCGCCGCGCCGAACGCATCGCCTTCCATCGTCAGCTGCCCCTCGTTCCACTCCCGCTTTTCGCCGCAATATGCCGGTGCACCTTCGGGCCCCTGCAGCGACTCCATGATCAGCTTGCGGGTCGGCGCCTGCTCGGGGTCGAAGTATTTGTACTTGATTTCCTGAAGGGTACCCTTCAAGCTGCCGTGGCTTGCCTGAATAAGGTAGGTGTAATCGGAATACGCGTTGCAGGAGGTGATCTCCACCTCAACGATCGGCTTGCCGGGCTGGGTCAGAATGACCTTGGCAAAATCCTCGGCATCGCCGAAGCTGTTGGCACGATCCAGATAGGATACCACGGTGGGCACGCCTTCATCGTCAAAGAAGTTGATCGCCTGCTCCAGCGGGTGCGGGCCGGTGTTGCGCAGGTTGCCGCCGTTATACGCATGGCTGCACTGCCAGTCCCAACGACGAGCGAAACCGCCGAAATTGATCTTAACCTCGATCAAGCGGCCCAGTACGCCGCTATTGATAATTTTACAAACCTCTTGATAATACGGGGCAAAATGCGACTGCTGGAACACGCACAACGATGCACCGGTCTTTTTCGCAGCGGCGATCAGCTGATCACACTCGGCCGCCGTCTTGGCAAACGGCTTCTCCGTAACAATATTAAAACCATGCTCCAACAGATCCAACGCCACCGGGAAATGGAAATGCGAGTAGGTCGCGTTGACGACCAAATCAAGGTCTTTGCGGTCCAGAATCTCACGATAATCGGCATACACGTCGCAGCCGAACTGCTTCTTCGCCCGTTCACGACGGATCTCCAGCTCGTCAACCACAGCAACGACCTCAAACCACTCGTTTCTGTCACTGGCAAAAAAAGCACCGTGAATGTCGCCGCCGCTGCGGCCAAATCCGATAATAGCTACTCGTTTTTTCTGCATGATTGTCCCTCTTTTCTTGTTACCGACAACGTCGGTCCACAGTGTATAATTCCGACTCTCGTCGGTAATTATCGTTGTTCATCCGCAAAACGCTGAAGCATCAGCGCCGCGTGCGAAGCGGCGATACATCCCGCCGTATTATCGGCCGGTGCGCCGGCCCGAACCTCTGTCAAAAAGCCCTCCAAGGTGCGCCGTGCCACGGGCTTCACCGCGACCGTACGCGGCGCAGTATCTTCCGCTGCTGCCACCGTGAGCGTTTCCGCGCCGACGCGGCACTCCAGATAACCGGAAGCTCCCCAGAACGTAAAACGCCAATAGCTCGGCAGCTGAAATGCTGCCGCCGGTCCGGCATAGGAGACGTCACCCGTAACCGCCGCGCCGTTCGCAAGCTGTCCGTTAAACTGCGCGCAATCCTTAAAATGCGGCACCTCGGTCGCATAGGCGTTCCACTGACGGGCAAACAACGTACGCTCGTAGGCGCTGCCCGCCACCCACGTCAGCGCATCCATCGCGTGGATAGCGATATCGTTAAACGTACCGCCGTGCTTACCCTCTTCAAAATACCAACCGGGACGCACGCCGTAATTCAGCGGGTGCTGGGCAGTGAACTGCACCGCACGAATCTCGCCGAGCGCACCGCCACCGATGATCTCTGCCGCAGTCCGTAGCGCTGCGTCGTCTCGCAATTCGAGTTGGATTCCAACGGAAATCTGCTTTTCACGGCTGATCCGTTCGATCTCCGCCAACTCCTCCGGCGAGGTGCACAGCGGCTTATCGGTAATGACCGCCTTGCCGGCGTTCAGCGCCTGAATCACCCGCTTGCCGCGAATGCCGTAGTAATCCCCGATCGCTACAATATCGATCTGCGGATCGGCCAGCAGCGCCTCGTAGCTGTCGTAAAACGGCTCGGTCACGATCTCTTTGGCAGCAGCGGCCGCTTCGGCGGTCTCCTCCCAAGCGCCGACAA
The DNA here is from genome assembly GCA_017936615.1 of Clostridia bacterium. Classification (GTDB taxonomy): domain Bacteria; phylum Bacillota; class Clostridia; order Oscillospirales; family Acutalibacteraceae; genus RGIG3009. The sequence continues at coordinate 14,771 of JAGBFF010000037.1, forward strand.
CCGTCAGCTCGGGATGCGCCTTCACCTCGTTGTACAGGCTGTAAATATGGTTGTGTCTCAATCCTGCAAATGCTATCTTCATCACGATCAGCCCTCATAAACCGTGCGACCCTCGACAATGGTGCGGGACACACAAAACTCGTCGTCGAACAGTACGATGTCGGCGCGCTTACCAACCTCCAGCGTGCCGCGGTCGGTCAAGCCGACGATGCGGGCTGGCGTCTCCGTCGCCATTTTCACCGCATCCACAAGCGTCGCCTTAGCAAGCTGCACCATATTTCTGACCAGACGTTCCATCGTGGCAACGCTGCCTGCAAACGCCGTACGATCCGGCAGCTTGGCCACGCCATCCTCAATGATGACCTTAAGTCCGTTTTCCAGGCTGCCCAGCACGCTTTCGCCGTCCGGCATGCCGGCACCGCGCATCGAGTCAGTGACCAGCGCCGTGCGATCGGGCCCGATAAAGCGGTAAACCTGTTGCAGCAGCGGCGGCGGCAGATGCACGCCGTCCGCGATGATCTCCACCGTCAGGCCATCCAGCAGGTACGCGCTTTCCACAATGCCCGCATAACGGTAGGCGTTGCGGCGATGCACCGTGCTGCAGCAGGAATACAGATGGGTGATGTGGGTAAATCCGTCATTCAGCGCCTGAACGACCTCGTCATACTCGGCATTGCTGTGGCCGATGGAAGGCAGCACCCCGTGAGCACGCAACGCCGCAGCAAATTCGCGGGAGCCAGCCAATTCGGGAGCGGCACTCCACCGCAGGATACGGTCAGACAAAGACAAGATCTTCTCATACTCCGCCGGATCGGGGGCGCGTACCATTTCGGGATCCTGCGCGCCGCACTGCTCAGGCGAAAAATACGGACCTTCAAAATGGATGCCCGGCATATCGGCACCGTCAATGTTGACCTCTGACGCCTGTTTGCTGACGGCAAGGATGCCGACCGTCTCTTCCGGCGTACCGGAAGTCGCGGTGGGAAGCAGGGTGGTCGTGCCGTGCTGCGCATGCAGCCTAGCCGCCGTCAGAAACGCCTCCACTGTGTTGTCCAAAAAGTCGGAACCGCCGCCGCCGTGGGTGTGAATATCCACAAAACCCGGCACCACGTACCGCCCGGCGGCATCGATGATCTCGGCCCCGCTCGCATCAGCAGGCACGGGAACAATCTTGCCGTTTTCAAACGCCACCTCACCGGCGGCCTCGATCACACCGCCGCGGATCACGCGGCCATTACGAATGATCGTCATACGTTTTCTCTCCTTACAGCTTGGCACCGCTGTCGGCATCGCAGAACATAACGGCATCGCCGTGAGAACGCATCGCCGTAGCGGGAACCATATCGGTAACCTCGCCCTGTACCGTCAGCGTAACGGCTTCACACTTGGTGGGAGCCGGCACGGTGCAGACCAGATGACCTGCACGCATCAGCGTGGGGATAGTCAGCGTGAGTGCGTGGGTCGGCACTTCGTCAATGGAAGCAAAGCAACCGTCGTTGACCTGCTGCTGACGGCACACCTCGTCGAGCTTGACGACCTTGACGACCTCGGGATCGTCAAACTTCGCTTCACCGGGATCGTTGAACGCCAAGTGACCGTTTTCACCGATACCGAGACATACCAGATCGGTGGGATAGTCCTTCAAAAGCGCCGCATAACGCTTGCACTCCGCCTGCGGGTCGGCCGCACTCGGATCCAGACGGTACACCTTACCGAACGGCAGGCGACCGAACAGGTGCTCCGTCAAGAAATTACCGAAGCCCTGCGGCGCATCTGCCGACAGGCCGACGTACTCATCCATATGGAACGCATTCACACGGCTCCAGTCGATACCCTCGGCGGCGACCAGCGCATCCAGCGTCTCGTTCTGGGACGGAGCGGCAGCAAAAATGATGTTGACCTGCTCCTTTTCCTCCAGCAGCTGACGGATGCGGACTGCCGCAGCCTTACCGGCAGCGGCGCCCATTTCAGAGCGGGTAGCATATACGTTGACGCGCAGTCTGTCTGCGCAAAGCTGTTTGATCGGTTTCATAGTCATCTACTCCTCCTTTTTCTTTATCATACCACGTTTTTTGTGAATTTCTAGCCTTATACTGCTGTTAATGTCAAATTCTTGCTATCTTGTTGTCGAAAATTATTTATCTGCCCCCTCTTGCAAAGTGCGCTGTTTTTTGCCATAATAGAGGCATACTGAACAACAAAAGAGGTTAGGATTATGTTTTTTCGGAAACCGGCGCCGACCGGCGCTGTGGACTTTATCATTGTCGGCCTGGGCAACCCCGGCAAAAAATACGAGGGCACGCGCCACAACGCCGGATTTATGGTGCTTGAAACGATTGCCGACACTACCGGCACGCGCGTCAACCGTGCCAAATTCAAATCGCTGTGCGGCGAGGCCGTGATCGGTGGCAAGAAAGTGCTATTGCTGATGCCGCAGACCTTTATGAACCACAGTGGCGAGGCCGTGCGGGAGGCACTGGCGTTTTACAAGCTGCCGCCGGAGCGTTGCCTGATCGTCTGCGACGATATCACGCTGCCCGTCGGCACCATTCGCATCCGCCGTAAAGGGAGTGACGGCGGTCAGCGCGGTGTCCGCAGCATCATCACGCTGTGCGGCAGCGAGCAATTTCCCCGCATCAAGGTAGGCGTCGGTCAAAAGCCACACCCCGACTACGATCTGGCGGCGTGGGTGCTCTCTCGTTTTCCCGAAAGCGACAAAGTGCCGATGCGCGACGCGGTGAAACACGCCGCCGATGCTGCGGAGCTGATCGTACAGGATAGCATTGAAGCCGCTATGAATCGGTTTTCTAAATAAGGAGCGCTATGTCTGTATTTGAAAACGGTCTGTCGGGCCTTCCGGCGCTGACGACCGTCGAAACTGACCTTTCCGCCGGGCGATCACCGGTCATGCTGACCGGCCCCGGCCACATCCATAAAGTACTGCTGGCACATACCCTGTGTGCTCGTCGGCATTGTCGGGGACTGTTCCTCACCGCCGACGAAGCAGAAGCCACACGCGTGTGTGAAGACCTTGTTGCCCTCGGCAACGAGGCTCTTTTGCTGCCTGCCCGCGAACTGTCGCTCCATCGGGCAGAGTCTGCCTCGCGTGAATACGAGCAGATGCGGCTCGGCGTGCTCTCGCGGATGGCGCGCGGTGACTACGACATCGTGGTCGCCGGCATCGATGCGGTACTGGGATATACGCTGCCACCGAATGTGTTACTCACCCGCACGCTGCACCTGACCGCCGGCAAGCCGTTGCCGGTCGCCGATCTGCCTGCTGCACTTGCTGCCGCAGGGTATGAGCGCTGCGCGCAGGTGGAGGGCGCAGGGCAATTTGCGGTGCGCGGCGGCATCATCGACATCTACCCCGCACAAAACGCCTCCCCGCTGCGCATCGAACTGTGGGGTGACACGGTCGACACGATCTCTACCTTTGATCTGCTGTCGCAGCGCCGCACCGACGCGCTGGACAGTGCCGATATCCCCCCCGCCGCCGAGATCTTCTACGATTCCGCCGCCGAGCTGGCCGAGCGCATTGAAGTACTGGCAGATTCGCTTTCAGGCAAACGCGCCGCGGCGGTTCGTGAGACCCTGATGCAGGACGTTGACCGTCTGCGCGGCGGCGCGCGTCCCGCTGCGCCGGATAAGTATTTACCGCTCATCTACCCCGAAACCGCCACCGCGCTGAACTACGCCGAGGGCGCGCTGATCTTTGTATCGGAAACGCAAAAAGTGCGTGAACGCATCCGCAGTGCCGAATGGCAGCTGCAGGAGGATATCAAATCCCTGTTGGAGGAAAATCAACTGTGTCGGGAGCTGTGCCGCTATCAAGCGGATTTTGAGGATCTGGCGCACACGCTCACCTCCCGCCCATCCTTGCTGTTGGAAACCTTCGCCCGTAGCTCTGCTGAGCTGCCGCTCGGCGGTCTGTATTCCCTGTCCTGTCGCCAACTCCCCGTGTGGTCGGGGGGCTTGGATCTGCTGTGCGAGGATCTCACCGACCTGCTGGCGCGGCGGATGTCCTGTCTGGTGCTGGCCGGCTCCGAGGAGCGCGCCGCCAAAGCGCTGGCAGACGACCTCGCACGGCGCGGTATTCCGGCGCTGTACGCCCCATCACCGCAAAAACCGGTGCGCGGCCAGGTGCTGGTGCTTCAAGGCGGTCTGTCCGCCGGCGCCGAATTTCCCGACACCGGGCTGGCTATCCTGACCCACGGCCGCGCCTCTGCTCCGCGCAAGCGGCGGCGACTCAACAAGCAAAAAGGCTCCGAGATCCACAGTTTGTCCGAGCTGACACCGGGTGACTATGTCGTCCACGCCGCCCACGGTGTCGGTCTGTACGAAGGCATCCGTCAGATGGAGGTCCAAGGCGTCGTCAAGGACTATCTGAAGCTGCAATACGACAAGGGCGACACGCTCTACGTCCCCGTCACGCAGCTGGATCTCGTCTCAAAATACATCGGCACCAAGGATGAGGTGAAGGTAAAGCTGCACCGCTTGGGTGGTCAGGAATGGCAAAAAACCAAAACCCGCGTCCGCACCGCAGTCAAAGATATCGCCAAGGAGCTCATTCGGCTGTATTCCCAGCGGATGGCGACACCGGGTTATGCATTTGACCCCGACACGGAATGGCAGTACGATTTTGAGCGCCACTTCGAGTACGAGGAGACCGAGGATCAGCTCCGCTGCATCGACGAGATCAAGTCGGATATGGAACGGCCTGTTCCCATGGATCGTCTGCTGTGCGGCGACGTGGGTTTTGGTAAGACCGAGGTCGCACTGCGTGCCGCATTCAAATGTGTGTCACAGAGCAAGCAGTGCGTCATTCTGGTACCCACCACCATTCTGGCGTTCCAGCACTATAATACGCTGATATCTCGCTTTGACGGCTTCCCCGTCAAGATCGAGATGCTATCCCGTTTTCGCACACCAAAACAGCAGGAACAGATCCTGCGCGATATGGCAGCGGGCCGCATCGATATTCTGGTCGGCACGCACCGTATGCTGTCCAAGGATGTGAAGTTCCGCGATCTGGGCTTGTTCATCGTGGATGAGGAGCAGCGGTTCGGTGTAGCGCAAAAGGAACGTATCAAAGAATTAGCACCACAGGTGGACGTGCTGACACTGTCTGCCACGCCGATCCCGCGCACGCTCAACATGGCGATGAGCGGCATCCGTGATATGTCGATCATCGAAGAAGCGCCGCAGGATCGCCGTCCGGTACAGACCTACGTACTGGAGCACGATAACAATTTACTGGCCGATGCCATTCGCCGTGAATTGCGGCGCGGCGGTCAGGTATACTATATTCACAACCGTGTGGAAACCATCGAGCGCTGTGCCGCCGGCTGGCAGATCCGTCTTCCCGAAGCGCGTGTTGCCTACGCCCACGGCAAGATGTCCGAGGACGAAATGTCGGAGATCTGGCGGCAGGTCATCGACCACGAGATCGATCTGTTGGTGTGCACCACCATCATCGAAACCGGTGTCGATGTACCGAACGTCAACACGCTCATCATCGAAAACGCGGATCGGTTCGGTTTGTCACAGTTGCATCAGCTCCGCGGCCGCGTCGGGCGCTCCTCGCGCCGTGCCTTCGCGTATCTGACCTTTACCCGCAGCAAGGTGCTCAGCGACGTCGCCACCAAACGGTTGGAGGCGATTCGCGAATTCACGGAATTTGGCGCCGGCTTCAAGATCGCTCTGCGCGATATGGAGATCCGCGGCGCGGGCAACCTGCTCGGCGCACAGCAGCACGGTCACATGGAGGCGGTCGGCTACGATCTGTATCTGCGTTTGTTGGCGGAAGCCGTCAACGAGGAAAAGGGCGTTACCGACGACCGTCGCGAGCCCGAATGTCTGATCGATCTGCCGGTGACGGCGCACATCCCCGAAAGCTATATCTCCACCAACGCACAGCGGTTAGACATTTACCGACGAATCGCGGATATACGAACCGAAGAGGACTCTTACGACGTGTACGACGAGCTGATCGACCGTTTTGGTGAGCCGCCCGAGGCAGTACAGGGACTCATCGACGTCGCGCTGTTGCGAAATCTGGCGGCCAACATCGGCATCTACGAGATCCGTCAATCGCCCGATGCCACCCTGCTCCTCTACCAGCGTAAGCTGGATCTGGAGATCGGCTCGCAGATGTCCGCCGCGCTGCCCGGCCGCGTGATGATCAACGCCGGACCCAAACCGTATTTGGCCGTCAAAGGCAAACCCGGCCTGTCGGTACTGGATACTCTGCGCGAAGCGTTGCAAGCCGTCCGCGCCACGACAGCCGCGCCTGACCAATAATCTGCCGAAAGGATCGTTTCTATGTCCCCACCCCGTGAAACTCATTCCCTGCTACGTCTGCTTGCCGTTATTTTTCTCGCGTTGCTGCTGTTCTTTTTGGTGATTTGCTCGGTAAAATACGAAACCGCGCCCGGAAAGACCGTCGAACAGTGGCAGGCAGAGCGCTCTGATGCGCTCGACTCAAAACCCATCAACATCAACGTCGCTACCGTGGAAGAACTGCTTCAGCTGGAGGATATGACCGTCCGGCAAGCAGAACGTATCGTTGAATACCGCGAACGCTTTGTCCGTTTTACGTCGGTCGATGAGTTGGCGTATGTAAACGGCATCAGCGAAACCGACGTTGCCCGGTGGACGCCGTATATCATAATTTAACCGCACAAAAGTAAAACCCGCGAGGCAATCGCCTCGCGGGTCGTTTTTTGTGATTAGTTCTTCTTGCGGAAGAGCTCCATAATGTCGATCTCGCCGTCATCGTAGTTACCCGCAGCGCCGTTCTCGTCGGGGGCGGTGTAGGAACCGTCTGCCGAGAAGCCGGTCGCTACCAGCGTGATGCACAACTCGTCATCCAACTTCTCATCGAAGGTGAGACCCCAGATGGTGTTGCAATCCGGGTGCGCCGCCTCGGAGATCAGGCTACAAGCCATGGTAACATCCTCAAGCAGAACATCGGGAGACGCGGTAACGTTGATAATCAGACCGTGAGCACCGTTGATGGTGGTCTCCAGCAGCGGGCTGGCAATCGCAGCGCGGGCAGCGATCTCGGCCTTATCCTTACCCTCGGCGCGGCCGATACCCATATGAGCATAGCCGGCATCCTTCATGATCGCGGTAACGTCAGCAAAGTCCAGATTCAGGACCGCTTCCGCGGTGATCAGTTCGGAAATGGACTGCACGCCCTGACGCAGCACGCTGTCTGCCTCCTGGAACGCGTTAGCGAGGGTGATGCGCTGATCGCTGACCAAGCGCAAACGCTCGTTGGGGATAACGACCAGGCTGTCCACGTGCTCACGCAGAACGGCAATACCGTTCTCCGCCTGCTCCATGCGGCGGCGACCTTCGAAGGCGAAGGGCTTGGTCACGATACCGACAGTGAGGATACCCATATCACGGGCGATCTCCGCAACGACGGGAGCAGCACCGGTACCGGTACCGCCGCCCATACCGGCGGTGATAAATACCATATCCGTACCTTTCAGAGCAGCAGTGATCTCGTCACGGCTCTCCTCAGCGGCACGCTGGCCTTTTTCGGGGTTAGCGCCGGCGCCCATGCCGCGGGTCAGCTTCTCACCGATCTGCAGCTTGGTATCCGCCTGAGAACGCAGAAGTGCCTGATGATCCGTGTTGATCGCCAGGAATTCAACGCCTTTGATGCCGGCAGAAACCATGCGGTTGACAGCGTTTCCGCCGCCGCCGCCGACACCGATAACTTTTATCTGGACACCTTCCTTAAAGGTTTCCTCTTCAAATTCGAAGCTCATGAAACTTCCTCCCAATTCGTATTTTCTCAGCCCTGCTGTGGTAATTATTCGGACAGTGTTTCAAGACACTGCAAGTAACCTCTATAATTTTACCACGCCACACGCAGGATTTCAACAGTATTTTTTCAAAAAAAGGCTGCTTTTTTAATTTTTTTGAAAAAATTTTTCCCATCTTATTCCTCGGGAGGATGTTCACTGTTGTCGGCATCGGCTTTGCCGTCTTCCGGCGTCGGTTCGTCGGTATTCAGCAGCTCCGAAGGAGTAAATATCACCACCGGCGAATCGATTTTTTCGTCGGAATACTGACTGAGATTGAGCAGTCCGGTCACGGTATCGCCGTGTCGGCTGAGCACCCGCGGAATCGCGCTGGCTGCGGCCGCGATCTCATAATTCAAATTGGAATCATTGCCCAGAGCAATGTCGATCTGATTTTTCCAGTTGAGCCGTATGTTGCTGCGGTCGGACAGATCGATGACACCCACACCGCTCAGGCCGTTGGCGCTCATGGAATCCACCAGCATCCGAACGACCTCCAGATCTTTACCGCCGATCACCTGCGTACCCACCTCGGCCGACAGCGTTTCGACGCCCTTCAGGTACAGGCGGCGCAACGGGCGCTCGCTCTCCACCGGCATCTTCATCAGCCCGATGCCCTCGCGGCTGACCACCATCCAGCTGCCGCCGGCATACACCGCACCCAGTTCTTGATATTCAGTCAGTGTGATCGTGACCTCGCGGCTCAAGGTGACATCAATAGAAACGTCCTTTACGTAGGTAAATGTATCCAGGATGTATTGCTCGGCGGTGCGCTCACTGATGGAAAATACGCTTTGCCCCTCCATAATGCCGCTGATGCCGATCACCGTTGCCTCATCGTAGCGCGTGTTTCCGACAACCGTGATACTCTTGACACCAAACAACGCATTCGGCTTGCCGGTGGTCTCGTCGACGCTTTGCAGCGCCATTGGCAGCATCAGCAAACTGCCCACGATGAGCAGCACGTCCAGAACAGCAAGCACAACAAACAGCCGGAGACGGTTGCTGCTCCGCCTCTGGCTGCTCGTACGTTGCGTTGTCGTTTTACGCTTCATGCCTTGCCATTCCTGTCCTGTTTATTCTTCCAGTATAAGAGATGCTCCCGTCTGTGTCAAGCCCTCTGCCATGGCTTCGTATCCTCGTTCCAGGTGGTACAACTCACCGAGCTCGGTCCTGCCTTGCGCGGCAAGGCCTGCGAGCACCAGCGCGGCACCGCCGCGCAGATCGGTACACTGTACCGGAGCACCGGACAGCTGCGGTACACCCTCGACCACCGCAACACGGCCCTCGACCTTGATCCGCGCTCCCAAACGCATCAGCTCGCCGACGTGCTTGTAGCGGCTTTCAAAAATTGTTTCAATAAAAACACTGGTGCCCTCTGCAATACACGCCATCGCCATTAACAAGGCTTGTGCATCGGTCGGGAAGCCGGGATACGGCAGCGTCCGTACCGTTTTTACGCGGCGAAGCCGCCCCGGTGCGCTCACCAACAGCTCGTCATCCCACGACGCCAAGCTGCATCCCATTTCTTCAAACAGAGGCATCACCGCCTGCAAATGCCGAGGACAAACACCGCGCAGCAGCAGCGAACCGCCGGTCACCGCCGCCGCGCCCATATAGGTCACAGTCTCAATGCGGTCGGGGATGACCCGATGGCGACACCCGTTCAGGCGCTCCACGCCGTCGACGACAATGGTACTTTCGCCGGCGCCGCGGATACGCGCGCCGCACGCAGTAAGAAACTCGCACAGATCAACGATCTCCGGCTCGCGCGCCGCATTATAAATTGTCGTCGTTCCCGTCGCCGTTACCGCCGCCAGCAGGATGTTTTCCGTTGCGCCGACACTGGGAAACGACAGCGTGATGGGACAACCCGCCAGCCGCCCGTTGACCCGACAGCACAGTTTGCCGCCCTCCTCGTCAATGCGTAACCCCATCTGCCGCAGCGCAGACAGATGCAGGTCGATGGGGCGCGGCCCCAACTCACAGCCACCCGGAAAGGACAGCTCCGCCTCGCCGGTGCGCGCGGCGATCGCCCCTAAAAACACAATGGAGGAGCGCATTTCGCGCATCAGCGCGTCAGGAATATCACTGCGGCAGGGTGCAGTCGCATCCACCGCCACGCACGCCCCATCCTTTCGGATCTCACAACCGAGATGCCGCAGGATCTCCGTTGCCGCCCGTACGTCGGACAGCGCCGGACAATTTTCTATCTCGCACACACCGTGTGCCAACAAGGTTGCCGCCAAAATCGGCAGCGCACTGTTTTTGGCACCGTGAATATGTACCGCCCCGTTGAGGCGACGTCCCCCTTCGATGATCAGCCTCGCCATCGTATTGCCCCTTTCCTCTGCGATCACAGGAATTGCTTATATACCATCCTATGATGCTATGAAAAAAGGGTGACGACGTTACTGCTTTACGGTGTCCCGTACCACGGCCAGGATACGCTCATCCGCATCCAACACCGCCGCCTTGCCGGCGGCCTCGCCCATACGCTGCAACGTATCGGGCGACAACGCCGCACTCCGTATCTCCTCCCACAGACGGTCGGCAGTCAGATCCTTTTCCTCCAGGCACACCGCCGCGCCGCGCTCGGCCAGTGCCATCGCGTTATAAAACTGATGATTTTCTGCCACGTAGGGTGACGGGATCAAAATTGAAGGCTTTTTCAGAGCCGGTAGCTCGCTGAGTGTCATGGCACCACAACGGCAGATGACCAGATCCGCCGCCGCCATGCACCGCGGCATATCGTCGATATAATCCCGCACGCGCACCCCGACCCCGTCGGGAACGATGCCGTTCTGCGCGAGCAATTCTTGTACATGCTCGTGGTTTTTACCACGACCGGTGCCGATGATAAATTGCACCTGAGCAGCATCTGCTTTACCCAGCACACCCACGATCGCTTCATTGATGGGGCGTGCGCCGAGGCTGCCGCCGAAGCACAACACCAGCGGGCGGTCATCCACGCCGAGCTCACGCCGTGCAGTCCGGCGATCAACTGCCGTCATAGCATTGCGCAACGGATTGCCCGTCACAATAACGTTCGCCTCGGCAGGCAGATGCTTGCGTGCCGCCTCGTCCGACACCATGATCGCCCGAGCACAGGACGCCAGCATCTTGACTGTCACACCCGGCAGGGCATTCGACTCGTGAACCAATACCGGCACGCCCAGTTTGGCAGCTTTTCGCAGCACGGGGCCACTGACGTAGCCACCCGTCCCAATCGCGATATCCGGACGGAATTCGCGGATGATCTTGGCCGCCTCGCGTCCCGCCGTTACCGCGTGATAGGCGGCGCGGACGTTTTTTCGAATGTTGTTCAGCGATAACTTCCGCTGAAAGCCCTCCACCGTAATAGTGCGGATCTCATAGCCCGCTTGCGGCACCAGCACCGTTTCCATACGGCCGCTCGCACCGACAAACAGAAACTCCGCATCGGGATATTCCCGACGGATCGCATCGGCAATGGACAACGCCGGGTTAATATGGCCCGCCGTGCCGCCACCGGTCATCAATACACGCATACAGCGCCTCCTATTCGCGGTCGGTCCGCAATTTCGCCTGTCGGGATACCGACAGCACGACACCCATCTGTGCCAACAGCATAACCAGTGACGAGCCGCCGTAGCTGAAAAACGGCAAGCTGATGCCGGTGTTCGGCATGGAATTCGTCACTACGGCAAGATTGAATATCACCTGAAGACCGATCTGCGAGGTCAGGCCGATCGCGAGCATCGATCCGAATTTGTCTGACGCTTTCATGCCGATAATAAATCCGCGCCACACCAGCAGCGCAAACAGGACAATGATCACGACCGCGCCGATAAAGCCAAGCTCCTCGCACACGATGGCAAAAATAAAGTCGTTCTGCGGCTCGGGCAGAAACAAATGCTTCTGCCGCGAATTGCCGAGCCCTTCGCCCATGAAGCCGCCGGAGCCGATGGCGTACAGCGACTGCACCGTCTGCCACGCAATGTCACGGCCCGTCAGGCCTCCCTCGTACAGCGTATCCGAGGTATACACCGCCAACGGATCCAACCACACGGCAATACGGTCCTGCTCATAGCCCATAACAAACACCATCAGGAATACACCGAGCGCGCCGATGCCCACCGTCAGCAATAGCCACCGCGCTTTGGTACCGCCGACAAACATCATCACCAGACCGATCATCATAATCAGGATGGTACCTGACAGGTGCGGCTCCAGGAACACCAGTGCACAGGTGCCGAGCAGCACCAGCATAAACGGAACGTAACCCTTGGTAAATCGTTTCATCTCATCCTGAAACAGCGATATTAAATGAGCAAACAGCAGGATGATCGCAAACTTGGCGATCTCGGACGGCTGCATATTAAAGCCGGGCAGCGGGATCCACCGATGCATGTTCTGCACCGCCGGCATAAAGAACACAATAATCAACAAGACCCACGAAACGCCCATAACCGGCAACGCCGCTTTGTGAAGCACGTGATAGTCAACCAGCGAGATCAGAAGCATCGCTATCACACCGAGCACCGCATAGATCAGCTGCTTCTCGATGTAGTAGTAGCTGTCTCCGCCGTTTTGGTAGTAGGCATACGCGTAGCTCGCCGAAAACAGTGACACCAGACCGATGACCAAAATCAGCATCAGCAGCACAAAAAACGTCATATCAAATCCGGCGGCACGGGTAAATAAGCCTAAAATCCGCTTGGGACGCAAGGCGTTATTCGGCGCCGTTGCCGCGTTACTCTTTGCTTTTGCCACGCGCATCCTCCTTTCCGTTCCTTCCAACCGTATGCGTTACCACACCAGCACAAGACACAGCGCACCGGCAACGACTGTAATCAGGCAAAATACCACCACGATCGTATTCTCGCTCCACCCGCTCATCTCAAAATGGTGGTGAAGCGGACTCATCTTAAACAGTCGCTTGCCGTGCGTCAGCTTAAAATAGGAGACCTGAAGCATGACCGACAGCGTTTCCGCGACATACACGATACCGAGCAGTGCAAGTAAAAACGGCTGCTCCAAGCCGAATGCAACAGCACACAACGCGCCGCCGATAAACAGCGAACCGGTATCACCCATAAACACCCGCGCCGGGTGGAAGTTCCACACCAAGAAGCCGGCAAGCGCACCTGCCATGGCCGAGGTGATGATACCATAGCCCATCGTCGCCGTACCGCACAGCACCAACAAAAACAGGAAAGCCACCAGTGACACGGAGGCACACAGGCCGTCGATACCGTCGGTCAGGTTGGTGGCGTTGGTCATCGCCACAATGATAAACATCGCAATGGGAATAAACCACAGACCCGCCTCCCAATAGCCGTAAAACGGCACGTACAAGCGAGTCGCATCGGTCAGATACATCGTTACGGCATACGCCGCCGACACCAGCAGCTGCGCCGCCATTTTCTGACGGCTGGTCAGACCCAGATTGCGCTTGCGGACGACCTTGATAAAGTCATCCAAAAAACCGATCGCACCGAAGCCCACCGCCAGGATCAGCCCCGAAAAAAGTTTGGTAACGTCCCCCAAGGAATGTGCCGCCGTGACAGCCTTGACAGGAAGGAAAAACTGACTGACAAGAATAGCAAGCACCGCCGCGATCAGCATTGCTGCAATAAAGATGATGCCACCCATCGTAGGTGTTCCCTGCTTGCTTTTGTGCCACGCCGGGCCCTCCTCGCGGATGGTCTGGCCGAATTTCAGCCGATGCAGCACGGGGATGAGCTTTTTACCCAACCGCTCTGCCACAAAAAACGCCACCAACGCCGTAACGACCCAGGTCACTGCTACTGTTATGTCCATATTTACCGCTCCTCATTCGACAAAGACGCAAGCGCCTGTGCCACGATCTCTCTTTCATCCAAATGGATAGTTCCATCCTTTAAGATCTGATACGTTTCGTGACCCTTACCGGCCAGCAACACCGTGTCTCCCGACTGCGCGTTGGCTATCGCCCAGGTGATCGCCTCCACGCGATTGGGAATCACCGTGTACGGCGTAGCGGTGTCGGTAAGCCCGGTCAGAATATCCTCAATGATCGCCTCCGGCTCCTCCGAGCGCGGGTTATCGGAGGTAATGACCATAAAATCCGACAGCTCCGCTGCTGCCACACCCATTTTCGGTCGCTTGGTGCGGTCGCGGTCACCTCCGCAGCCGAACACCGTCACCAACCGGCCAACCTTGCAGGCGTTCAGCGTGCTGCAAATGTTAACAAGACCGTCCGGCGTGTGCGCATAGTCGATAACCACCGTAAAATCACGTCCGGTCGGAACGACCTCAGCGCGCCCTTTCACAATCCCCGCTCTGCCAAGCGCTTGAATCACGTCTTCAAACGGGATGCCAAGTGCGTGCGCACACGCGGCAGCACCAAGCGCGTTGTACACCGAAAAGCGTCCCGGCGTCGCCAGTCGCACGCGGCCGATCGCGCCGAGCGACACCAATTCAAAATCCACGCCGTCCGGTCGCTGGCGGATATTGCGCGCCACATAGTCAGCGGAATCGTCACACTCGGAAAATGTCACAACAGGACAGGTCACCCCCTCGCTCATCGCGGTGTACCACGTATCGTCTTTGTTGAAAACCGCCGTCCTGCACAGCGAAAACAGGCGTCGTTTGGCGGCAGCATAGTTTTCCATCGTGCCGTGATAATCCAGATGGTCCTGTGTCAGATTCGTAAAGATACCCGCATTGAACGTACAGCCCTCCACACGCCCCTGATCCAGTGCGTGGGAGGAGATTTCCATCACGGCGTAATCACACCCGGCGTCCGCCATCTGGGCAAACATCTGCTGCAGATCGTAGGAATCCGGTGTGGTGTGCCCTGCGGCGATCTCACGGTCACCGATCAGATTGCGAATGGTGCCGATGAGTCCCACCGTGTGCCCCGCCTGCTCCAAAATTGCCTTAAGCAGGTAGGTCGTGCTGGTCTTGCCGTTGGTGCCAGTCACACCGATGAGGTGCAACCGTCGAGACGGGTGACCGAACCACGCCGCACTCATCTGTGCCCACACGGTGCGGCTGTTTTCCACCAACACCTGATTCGGCAGGCCGAGATCGCGCTCGACCACAACGACCGCGGCACCTTGATCCAACGCCTGTGCCGCAAATGCGTGGCTGTCCACGCCGGTACCCTTGATGCACACAAAAGCGCAGCCGGGCGTCACCTTGCGCGAGTCGCGGCACAGCGCCGTGATCTCCCGCTCTGCAAGGTCGCAGACGATTCCTGTGCTTTCCAGCAAATGTCCCAGTTTCATTGCGGCTCCTCCGTTATTCTGTCGCATCCTGATATACAATACCTATTTCAATCACCGTGCCCTCGGGAACGCTGCTACCTTCTTCTTTACTTTGTCGGTTCACCACTGCCTGCCGCGCAGTGAGATCGTCGGTGCGATCGGTAGGATATCCCACGATCTTTACGTTCAACCCGGCATCGGTGAGTATTCGATTGGCCTCTGACAAAGGTTTACCTGCAACCGACGGCACGGTCACCTGCGTCGGCTCCTCGCCGTCGGTATATACCACCACCGTACCGCCTCTGGCAATCGGAGCACCCGCCTGCGGCATCTGTCCGGTGACCTGCTCGCCGCCCCCGACAACACGGATAACTAGACCCTGCTGCTTGAGCAGCACCCCTGCGCGCGTAACCGAAACATCTCTCACTTGCGGCACGGTCGTTTGCAGGGCCTTCAACTCTGCCTCGGTGTATTGCGGAGCAATGTCGAGATACGGCAGAACGTCGGCAAAGATCTTTTGCGCAACGGGCGCCGCCAACGTACCGCCGTAACGAATATAGGTTTGCGGTTCATCCACCATAACGATCACCGCGATGCGCGGATCGTCTGCCGGAGCAAAGCCGCAAAACGATGCCACCACGTTTTTTCGTCCGTTCGCGGCGAGGCCCTGGTCGGTTTTTTCCGACGTACCCGTCTTCCCCGCAACGCGGTAGCCGGCAACGTACGCGTTTTTCGCACCGCCACCGTCTACTACGCCCTCCAACAGCGCGCACATCCGCGCGGAAACATCCTCCGAGATCACGCGGCGGCGTACCGTGCGGCTTTTTTGGCTCAGCACCGCGCCCTCCGGCGAGATCACCCGACTGACGATATACGGCTGCAGCAGCTCGCCGCCGCCTGCCACCGACGACACCCCCGTTATCATCTGGATCGGTGTGACCTTAAAGGTCTGCCCAATGGAGGAGGTCGCCACATCCACAGCGGTAATACTCTGCGCGCCGTGGTACAGAGACGGTGTAACACGCGCCTCACCCAGCATATCAATGCCCGTCAGCTCGGTAAATCCGAATAACGCGTGGTAGCGCGGAAACAGCGTCGTGCCGATGAGCGAGCCGATACTCATAAACGCCGGGTTACAGGAATGCGAGATCGCCTCGCCCAACGTCTGGCTGCCGTGGCTGCGCGGGTACACGTGGCATTTCATAGTACGCACGCCCGCCATCGTATAGGTGCCGTTACAGTAAAAGCTCGACCGCTCGGAGATAAGACCCTCCTGCATCGCGGTGGATGCCGTGAAGATCTTGAACACCGAGCCGGGCTCGTAAAACTCGGAGATCGCCTTGTTTTTCCACTGCTTTTGCAACGCGGTAAGATACGCCTCGCTCTTTTCGTCCCCCGCAAGCAGCGCAATCTGCGCCGCCACGTCCGGGTTTTGTACCACGCGTGGCTGATTGAGATCATAATCTCCCTTTGTCGCCATAGCGAGGATCTCGCCCGTCTGCACATCCATCACGATCGCACAGGTGCGGTTCGCCGCGCCGGTCTCCGCCAACGCGACCTCAAGGTGGTTTTCCACGATACGCTGGATATTGATATCGACGGTCAGCTGCAGGGTGTTCCCTTCGCCCGCCGCCAGTGTTGTCTCATACTGAATATCGTTGGGAAGCGCATCGCCCCAGCCGTTTGCCGAGGTGATGACCCGACCGGCGGTACCCGCCAGCTCGTCGTTGAACTTTGCCTCCAGCCCTTCCAGACCGGTGTTGTCCGTTCCGGTAAACCCCATCACACAGGACAGGGTGCTTCCAAACGGATACTCTCGCTTATAATCCTGGATGACGCGGAATACCCCCGTCAACCGGTTTTTCTTGACCCACTCCGCAAAAGTGTTACACAATGTATAATCGATCTTGGCCTTGACGACCTCATACCGCGACGCGGTTTTGGCGACCTGCTTTTTCAGCTTCGCAGCATCGACACCGAGCAGCGTCGGCAGCTCACGGCAGATCGTCTCGCGCGCAGCGTCGTCAGGAATCTCTCCCGGCGCCATAATCACTGTCGCCACCTCAACACTGCGCGCCAAAACCACGCCATTGCGGTCTACGATCGCGCCGCGCTTGTCGGAGATCACGCTGTCTGTCAGCTGCTGCTCCGATGCCAGCGCCTGCCACACGTCGTGCTCTGCAAGCTGCAGCACTGCCAACCGACCGCCAACCGCCGTGAAGCAAACAACCATCGCCGTCAATATCAACAGCGACCGCTTCCACATCACGCGGGACGGAGCTTGCATTGAAACGTCCTGCTGATGCGTTCGCTTCATAACAGGCGTCCTCTCACAGGTTTATTATCGTTAAATGTTATTCTCGTAGGTAAACTGCACGGTGACAACCGACCCCTTCGGGACAGATTCGCCCGCCGCAACCGACTGCTTCGTCACTTTGGCGACGCCACCCGAGGTGTTGATACCGGAAACCACCACGTTTAAACCGGCGCGCTTTGCCGCCTGATTCACCTGCGACAAGGTCTTTCCCGAAAAATCAGGAACGGTCGTCGTCTTCAGTTCGCTGT
Organism: Clostridia bacterium; assembly: GCA_017936615.1. Lineage (GTDB taxonomy): Bacteria > Bacillota > Clostridia > Oscillospirales > Acutalibacteraceae > RGIG3009. The sequence goes on from JAGBFF010000037.1 coordinate 32,391, forward strand.
CATCCGTGTACAGCCACACCACGCCGTCCTTCGGGATGGACACGCCGCTCTCCGGCACCTGACGTACGACCTTATCACCCTTACCCACCGTCTCGTAGCTCAACGAAGCCGAACCCAGGGCGGTCGCCGCCACCGACAACTGCTTACCGGTGACCTGCGGTACGCTGTGATCGAGGTTAGCGAGCTCTTCTTCGGTATAATTCGGCTCAACGCCCAAATACGGCAAAATATCCCGCAGAATATTGCGCGCGACCGGTGCCGCAACACCGGCGCCGGATTTCAGCGTCTGCGGCTCATCCACCATAACGAACACGACCACTTCGGGGTGATCCGCCGGTGCAAAGCCTCCAAAGGAGGCGATAACTTCTACGTTTTTATCCTTGTCTTCCTCGGATTTGGTTTCTGTCTTTTCCGAGGTGCCCGTTTTACCGCCGACGCGGTATCCGGAAATATACGCGTTACCGATCGCGCCGCCGCTGACCGCTTCCTCCAGCATATCGCAAACACGCTGCGAGGTCTGCGCCGAGATCACCTGGCGCCTGACGATCGGCTCGGTATTGGAGATAACGTTTCCCTCGCTATCCAGCACCTTCTGCACGATATACGGTTGCATCAGTTTGCCGCCGTTGGCTATCGCGCACAACGCCGTCGCCATCTGAAGCGGAGTCACCTTAAAGGTCTGCCCGATGGAGGAGGCTGCCACGTTCACGGGCGTCATCGTATCCGCCGTGTAATACAGTGCCGAGGAAGGGATCTGCTCACCCAACAGGTCAACACCCGTGCGGGTAGTGAATCCAAAGCCGATATAATACTTGCAGAACAGCGGCGCACGGATCAACCCACCCAGCGTCATAAACGCCGGGTTACAGGAGTTCGCAATGGCCTGACGGAAATTTTGCTGCCCGTGGCCCGCGTACCAGCAATCCATATCGCGGTCGGCAATATGATAGGTTCCGTTACAGAAAAACTCGCTGCTTTCGCTGACAAGGCCCTCTTCCAGACCGATCGACGCGGTCACCGTTTTGAACACCGAGCCGGGCTCATAGAAATCCAGCGCTTTGTTGCGGTACTGCCGCAGACGGGCCTGACGAATAGCCTCCGACCGCTCGTCACCCGACAACTGGGCGATCTTTTCCGCCGCAGTCGGATCGCTGATCTCCAAATAGTTGTTGGGATCGTAATCCCCTTTAGTCGCCATCGCAAGAATAGCGCCGGTGTCCACGTCCATCACGATGGCACAGCCGCGGTTGGTCGCCTTGAACTCGGCGATCGCTTCCGCCAAATACTTTTCCGTAACCTGCTGGATATATTGATCCACCGTCAGCACCAGGCTGTTACCATCCACGGCGTTGACCGTATATTCGTAATCCAACGAGGTGGGCAGCTTGTCGCCCGAGGTGTTCTGCGCAATGACCATCCGCCCCGGGATACCGGACAGTGTCTCGTTATATTTCAGTTCCAAGCCTTCGCGGGCGACATTGTCGCTGCCGACAAATCCCATGACCGTGGACAGCATCGATCCCAACGGATACTCGCGCTTGTAGTCTGTGACGACACGGAACACGCCCGCCAAGCCGTTTTCGTTTGCCCAGCTGATAAATTTGTCGCCGACCGCTTTGTCGACCTTCGACTTCACGACCTCATACTGGGAGGTGCTTTTCTGAGTTTGCTTATACAAAGCATCCCGGTCGACCTCCAGCATCTCCGACAGCTCGTCAGCAATTTTCACACGCGTCTTTTCCTGCAAAATATTCTTCGGGGACATCACGATGGTGCAGACCTCACGCGTTTGCGCCAGCACCGCCATATTAGCATCGTAGATCTGGCCGCGGTTGGCAGAGATCTCCACGTCGCTAAGCTGCTGTGCTACCGCCTTTTGCTGCCAAAAATCCTGCTGCATCACCTGAACGTGGAACAGATTCGCAGCCAGCAGCACGAAACACAGGAAAATACCGAGAACCAGCATAAACGCGCGGCGACGCAAGGCGACCCGCTGCTGTTGCGCTGTCTGCTCTGTTTGTTCCTTTTTGCGTAACATCCTTGTACACCTCGCTTTTTGGAAAGAAAAGAGAGTCAAGACGCTACCATCCCAACTCTCATCGTCCGAGGTCCTGTTTCAGTGTATGTCACATCCACTGTTTGATAGAACCTGTCGTGTGTGATTATACGGATCAGCCGATCCAGCCGGTCAAAGTCTCCCACAGGGATGCCCAAAAGCCGGTTTCCTCCTCCGGTTGCTCCGTCTGTATGGGTGCAGGGGTAACCGTAAAATAATCGATCTGTCCGGATTGGATCGGTTCAAAGCCGTTTTTATCGGCGTACTCCGATACGCTCTCCGCAGAAGTCTTGGCAGCAAGCTCGCCCTCCAAGCGCTTGATCTCACCGGCAAGCTCGCTGTCCTGCGATTTTGCCTGGCTGATCACGTTGTTGGTCTCGGTCAGTTTGACCTGACTGGTGATCATAGCCGCGAGGACAAAAACCACGCAGCAGGTTACCAGTACTGTCGCCGCACCGTTGATGAGCTTCTGCAACTTGACACGGCGACGCTCGGCCTTGGTCGCTTTTTTATTCGGCAGAGGGGTGATCTTTGCCTTTTTGGGTTCAAACAACGACAGATCATACGCCTCGGAACCGTAGTTCGCCATGATCACCACTCTCCTTTCTCGTTATGGTATCGGTGTGTAGTCGCTGAGTTTTTCAATGCACCGCAGCTTAGCACTGCGGCTGCGCGGGTTTTCCGCGAGCTCCTGTTCGGAAGCCTCGGCCGGCTTTCGCAGCACCAACCGTCCCGCCGGCTGACGACCGCACACGCACACCGGAAACGACGGCGGGCAGGTGCAGCCCTTGCAAAATTCGGCAAATCGCTGTTTGACCATACGGTCCTCCAGCGAATGGAAGGTGATGACCGCCAAACGGCCACCCACTTTTAACTGATCAAACGCAATGTCCAACGCCTCGGACAGGCAGTCCAGCTCGGCGTTGACCGCGATGCGAAGCGCCTGAAACACCCGACGTGCGGGGTGTCCATCCCGACGGGCGGCCGCAGGAACGGCCTCCTTGATCAGCTCGGCCAGCTCTGCGGTGGTAGTCAGCGGTTGTACAGCGCGCTGACGAACGATGGAACGGGCGATCGCCCGGGAAAATTTTTCCTCACCGAACCGAAAAAAGATATCGGCAAGCTCCTGCTCGGTCAGCTCGCGGAGTAGATCAGCGGCAGTCGTCCCCTCTTGGCTCATCCGCATATCCAGCGGTGCGTCAGTATGATAGGAAAACCCGCGGGCAGGTTCATCCAGTTGGTGAGACGAAACGCCGATGTCGAGCAGTATCCCGTCCACCTTATCGATATTCAGTTCCCGAAGCACGCGATCCATATACCGGAAATTGGAACGAACCACGGTGGCCGGTAACCCCTCCAGCCGTGCGCTCGCTTGCGCGATCGCGTCGGGATCCTGATCCAGCGCGATCAAGCGACCACTCTGCAGCTGCGAGGCGATTGCGTGCGAATGTCCGCCTCCGCCGGCGGTGCCGTCAACATAAACGCCCTCCGGGCGAACCGCCAGCGCCGCCAAAGTTTCCTCAAACAGCACCGGCCGATGATACGCATACGCTTGCGTCTTGTCCATGTCAGAAGCCCAGCTCCATAAATTCCGCTTCTACTTCCTCGGACGTCATACTGCCCATATCCGCTTCGTAGGAAACAGGGTTCCAGATCTCCGCGCGGTTACCGGCACCGATGACCAGCGCTTCTTTTTCCAGCGACGCATACTCCAGCAGATGCTTAGGCAACAGGATACGCCCCTGCGAATCGATCTGCACATCCACTGCGTTAGCTGACAGATAGCGCTGCAGCTTGCGCGCCTTGGTAAGCGGCATCTGTGCCAGACCCTCCTGCAACTTGTCCCACTCCTCAGTGGAATACAGGCTGACACAGTGGTCCATGACCGCGGCAGCAATAAACGACATACCCAATTTGTCGCGCAGCTTTGCCGGGACGAACAGGCGCCCCTTGGCATCGATATTATGTTGGAAACGACCGTACAGCACCTGTTCTTCACCTCCGTTTTCAGATGCGCCCCACCGGGCTGTGGAAAACTCTGTGGAAAATGTGGAAAACCACCACTTTGCTCCACTTCGCTCCACTTGGTTCTATTATAACCCCACTTTTATGAAAAATCAAGATGAAATATACAAAAATCGCTATCTATTTTTTGGTAGAAAAAAAGCACCCAACGCTCGTTGGGTGCCCTTCAAAAACACGTTATGCAATCAGCTTGACAAGTGACACGAACACCGGCATGGTAACCACCGAAAACACCGTGGATAACGCCACCAGGTTCACTGCCGTTTCAGTGTCCTGCTCGTATTTTCCCGCAAACATCGAAACCGCTGCGGCAACGGGTGCGCTGGCGGAAATGGCCATAGACAGCAACAGCGTATCACGGACTCCCACCAGATACAGCATACCTACCGTGATCGCCGGAACTGCCAGCAACCGTATCGCGCAGGCGATATAATAGGTCTTGTCACGGAGTATCTTACCAAGCTGCACCTTCGACAGTGAATACCCGATAAACAACATCGGCACCGGCGTGTTGAGCGCCGCCAAATGCGCAACGGGGGTGCGGATCAGCGGCGGAAGCTGTACCGGCAACACCAAAATAACCACACCCGCCACCAGACCGATGACCCCCGGATTGATGAGGATCTTCCGCGCGGAAATGCGTGTGGATGAACGATCCATCGTCATCAACCCGTACGTCCACAGCGTTAGATTAAATGCCGTGACGTAGGCGGCACCGTAAAACACGCCGTCTCCCCCAAGCACCGCTTGCTGCAGCGGTAGCCCCATAAAACCGGCGTTCGAAAGCACGGTCGCCATCCGAAGCACGCGATCACGGGGTGCGTCTTTGCGGTACAGCGCTTGTGCCAACCCGATCGCAACCAAATGGATCCCGACACCCAACAACAGCGCCATACCAAGCTCACGGACCACCGTCCAACTGAATTCACGCTCAAACGACAGCGCAATCACGCACGGCGATGCGAGCAACAGTGTAACATCCGACATCGCTTTGGCGCCGGTGTCACCGATCACTTTTCCTTTTCCCAGCGCGTAACCGCATAAAATGAGCACAAACAGGATCAACACCTGCTGGCCCACCGTCAAAAAATACTCCATACAGTCGCCTTCCTTGCGATGATCTGTTGCTATTGTATCCCAAAGCGCGACAAAACACAAGTAAAAAATAACAGCGCCCGTCGGGCGCTGTCGGTGCGTTCGTTTATGCGCAGTGATGCGCAGTCGGGCGCTTAAGCTCATACAGCATACGGTCTGTGGCGACCCGACGCTGCACCTCACGACGACGGCGGCGGTTGCGCGCCTTTGCCGCATCCTTCTTCAGCGCCAGCGAGCAGCACACCAACACCGTGATGCGACACACCATCAGGATAACCTCAAGCGCCATCGGGACAGCGGTAAACACGATGCCGCATACCGCCAGCTCCATCATCGCCATCACACCGGGGATCCACGCCATACGGTACGCCACCGTACGATGCTCCTTGGTCGCCATATACAACGTCACCGCACCGAACACCGCGGCCACGATCACATTTAACGTCATACGAGGTTCCTCCTTTTTTGCTCGAAAAATCGAACAAATGTTTTGCTTGTGCTTTGATTATATCAAATTTTTCGGGGTTGTCAATAGAAAAACGAAAATTTGTTCGATTTTTTTACAAAAAGAAGTCCTCTGCGGTTTCTCGGCCGCAGAGGCTCTTTGGGGGGTTATTTCATCAGCGAGCGTGCCGCTGTGATGGTGTTTTTGAGCAGCATAGCGATGGTCATCGGGCCAACACCACCGGGTACCGGCGTCAGATAGCCGGCGACCTCATCCACCGCCGGATCCACGTCGCCGCACAGCTTGCCATCAGCTCCACGATTGATACCGACGTCGACAACCACGGCGCCGGGCTTCACCATATCGGGGGTTACAAAGCCCGCACGCCCCACGGCGGCAACCAGCACATCCGCCTGACGGCAGATCTCCTCAAGATTCTTCGTACGCGAATGGCAGATCGTCACGGTGGCATTTTCGTGCAGCAGCAGCATCGCCATCGGCTTGCCAACGATATTGCTCCGTCCGATCACTACGCACTGCTTGCCCTCCACCGCAATGTCCGTACGATGCAGCAGCTCCATTACACCCGCCGGCGTACATGGCAGGAAGGTGTAGTCGCCGATCAGGATCTGACCGACGTTCGCGGCGTGGAACGCGTCCACGTCTTTTTTCGGAGAAATGGCGGCGATGACCGCTTTATCATCCAAATGCTTCGGCAATGGCAACTGGCACAAAATGCCGTGGATGTCCTCGCGCGCGTTCAGCTCTTCCACCACTGCCAGTAGCTGCTCCTGCGTGGTATCTGCAGGAAGTGCAAACTCTTCCGAACGGATCCCCGCTTCGGCACACGCTTTTTTCTTGTTGTTCACGTAGACGCGCGACGCCGGGTCGTCACCGACCACGATGACCGCCAGTCCCGGAGTCATTCCTTGCCGCGTCAGCTCCTCGGCCTCGGCACGAACCTCCTGCCGTACCGCCGCCGCGATTGCCTTTCCGTCAATTTTGATTGCCATTGGTATCCTCCTCTTCTGTCAGCACTGCCTCCTCGGTCGACTCTGTCTCTTCGGCCGATCCTGTCGTTGCTTCTTCCTCCTCTGCGGTCGGCAGGATCTCTCCCTCCGCCGGCAGCGGTTCGTCAGCAAACAGATCCTTGGGTGAGCGTGCATCGCGGTTTTTCAATACGAAATACAGTACCAGACCGCCAACGACCGACACCGCCGCCACCAAGCAGGATACCGGCATCGTGCCGATATACAAGCTGTCCGTACGCAGCTGCTCGATGAAAAACCGACCCGTACCGTACCACATAATGTACAGCGAGAACAGTTGTCCGCGGAAGCGGTAAGCCTTTTTCGAAACGATATGTAATAAAACCAGACCGAGCAAGCACCACAGCGACTCATACAAAAAGGTGGGGTGCACCGGCTGGGTAGGATCGTAGCCGGTCGCGTTGGCATAGGGACTGCCGATAATGCTGCCCGTCATGCCCCACGGCAGCGTCGTGTTGCCGCCGAACGCTTCCTGGTTGAAAAAGTTGCCCCAACGTCCGATTGCCTGACCGATAAGAAAGCCCGGCGCAGCGAGGTCAAACATACGCATGGTATCCACTTTTTTCAGCGGACACATCCACAACGCCGTCACAAATGCGCCGATCACCCCACCGTAGATTGCAAGCCCGCCTTCCCAAACTCGCAAAATACTGAGCGGATCATTGAAATACGCCGCTCGATCCTCAGAAAAGATGACGTAGTACAGCCGCGCACCAACAAAAGCGAACAGCGTACACACCAGTACAACGTCGGTCATCGCATCCTTGGACAAGCGAAATTCGTTGGCACGGCGGTACGCATACACCACCGCCAGCAGAAATCCGATGGCGATCAGCAGGCCATACCAACGAATAGCAAACTCGTGTCCGCCGATCGTGAAGGAGTAGATTTCCTGGCTGATGTTAAACCGCCAACCAAGCTCCGGGAAAGAAACAAAATCCATACATTTATCATCCTTTCTCTTTTACAATGGAGAAACTATCGACAACGAGGACGCGCGTTCCTCAAAGTCTGTCGCCAATCGCCGTTCCACTGCCTCGACCGTCAGCGACGCCACGGCTTCCAACAGATCAAACACACCAAATCCGTCCATATGTGCGGCAATCAACAAATCGCCGCAGGATTCAGGATTGTCCAAGTCGCCGATCATCTGCCCATATACAGCGTTGCGGGCGGCGGCAAATTCTTCGGGATCAACACCCTCGCGCCGCAGGCGCGCCACCTCGTCACGGAACGCCGACGCCACCGCGTCGGGATCGCGCGATTCCCCACCGACGATCCACACGCCGTAGCCGGGACCGTTGAAATACTCCACATCAAACGAGGTGTTGATCAGCTCTTGCTTCATCAACGACGCATACAAAGCGGACGATCTGCCGCCGAGCAGCTCCTCCAGCACCTCTGCCGCTGCAAACGCCTCGGGCGTTTCGGAGCCTAGGCCCTGCGAGGTATCCAGCGGCACCTTATATCCCAGATAGAACAGCGGCACGGCGACCGGCATTGCGACCTCGGTACGCGGTGTCACCGACTCGCGCGGCTCGTCGATGGGAGCGCGGCGCGGCACCTTTGGTTCACAGGGGCGCAGCAGGCGATCCGCAACCGCCTCCACCTGCTCGCAGGTGACGTTGCCCGACACAGCCAGCACCATATTGTGAAGATTATAAAACGTATCGTAACAGGAATACAGCAGCTCCGGTGTGATCTGTGCAATGGATTCCACCGTTCCGGCGATATCCGTGTGCACCGGATGCTCTTTATAAAGTCCTGTCAGCATGTTGCAGAACACCCGCCGGAACGGCGAGTCCTCACCCATACGGATCTCCTGCCCGATAATGCCGCGTTCTTTTTCCACAGTTTTTTCAGTAAAATACGGCTTTTGCACAAAATCCAGCAAAATCTCCAGCGATTCCGTAAGATTTTGCGTACAGGTAAACAAATACGCCGTCTGATCGAACGAGGTATACGCATTGGCGTTGGCACCGATTTCGGCGTACCGCTCAAACGCATCACAATCCTCGTTTTCAAACAACTTGTGCTCAAGATAATGCGCCGTTCCGGCAGGAAGCAGCACCGGTTCTCCTGCGCCGCCCTTCAAACACGCGACGTCGATCGCGCCATAATTGGTAGCAAACACCGCGTAGGCCGTGGTGTAATCACGCTTGGGCCATACGTAGATCGGAAGTCCCGAACGGTGCTTCAAAAAATAACAGCATTCGCCCGACCGCTTACAACGAATTTCTTTCCATTCAGCCATCGGTACGACCCTCCTGTGCCAGTAAATATACGCATTCGCAGCGCAGCCGTTTGGCAGCGCGGATCACTGCCTCACGATCCACTGTTTCCACGGCGTAACGGATGTCCGACGGCTCGCTTTGCTGCGGCAGCAGCGTTTGAGTGATATACCACGCCGCCAACGCCGACTGCGAGTCGCCTACCGACTCAAAGCTCTGCGTAACACAACGGCGCGCCGCTTCCAGATCATCCTCAGTAAAATCACCACTCGCCAACGCCTCAACCTGTCGGAGGATCTCCTCCTCGGCGCGCGCAGCGTTTACCTCGTCCACACCACTTTGCACGAGCAATAAGCCCTTCATACGATCGTAGGCAGAAGAGCAATAATAACACAAGCTCAGCTTTTCCCGCACGTTGCGGAACAACAGCGAGGACGGTGTGCCACCCAACACGGCGTTCATCAAGCGGGTGGCGGCCACATCCTCATGCGGTTCGGCGCACCCGGTGCGAAAGCCCATAACCAGCTTCGACTGGTTGATCGCCATGCGTTCTGTATGACGACGCAATTCCGGCAGGTGTGTTGTTGTATCGGTAACACACGGCACGGGAGCGCGACCTTCGACCTCGGAAAATCCGCGGCGAAACGCCTCCTCGACCTGCGGCATCGCACCATCGCTCTGCAGCATTACACGGACGGTCGCGCACTGCAGCATCCGCCGCCACGCCGCCGTGACCCGTTCGGGGGTCAGTTGTTCGATTACCTCGGCACTGCCGAACTGACCGATACCGTACGCCTCGTCGGGGCACAAAAGTTCCTCGGCGCGACGGCGCGCGTACCAACGCTTGTCGTTGATCTGCGCACGGACGTCCTCCGCTAGACAACGCCGCTCGGTTTCCACGTCCTCGCGGCGAAACGCCCCGTTCTCCAATGCAGGACGGAACAGCATCTCACACAGCAGTTGTGCACATGATGCGGTGACCGCCTCGCCGTGCAGTGCGTACCGATCGGCGGTCGCTTCGGCGGTGAGCAGCAACAACTGTGCTTCGCCAACACGCATTGTCTGCCCCGTCACGGACGCGCCATACAGCTCGTTCAACCGGCGGTTGAGGGTTGTGAAATCGGGATATGCTGCACACGCGCGCGTCAGCAGACGCGGAAGGATCGCATACTCCTCCACCGTGTCGCGCGACAGCGGCAGAAACAATCCCACCGTGATCTGCGCGGTTTTGAACCGCGCATCCGGCAAGGTTAGGCTTTCCACGCCGGCGCACAATCGGTGAATGGTCGGTTGCATGACTACTCCCTCCGCTTCTTTGGAATATTTATCATTGTATCACACTTTTGCGCGCGAGAAAAGACCTATTTTACGATTATTCACTGCGGAGCGCCTCCACCGGTTGTAAACGGGACGCTTTATACGCCGGATAGGCACCGAAAATGCCGCCCACCACCAGCGAAAACAAAAACAGCCCCACGAACAACCCGATCGGCGCCGTCACCGACACCCCCACAGCACTCAGCACAAAGAGAAGCGCCGCCGCCGGCAGCATCCCCAGCACCGCCCCTGCCGCTGACAAGATGACCGCTTCGGTAAGGAACTCGCACAAGATACGCTTCCCCGTTGCCCCAATCGCTTTTTTGATGCCAATCTCACGCGTGCGCTCCGACACGGCAGACAGCATCGACGTAACGATGCCAAAGCCGGATACCACAAGCGAGATCGCGCTGATTGCTGTCAGCACCAGCGCCACCACATCCACCAACTGCTCCAAACGATCCTTTTGTACCGCTAAATTGTCGGTGCGAAACGGCGCGTTGCCATCATACAGTCTGTCAAGTGCATGTTCGATACGGTACTGCGCGGCGTTAGCCGACGCCGCATCCACCCGCACTGCGACCTGGTCGAATGCGGCCTGCCCCGTGATGCTTGTGTGGGTGGTGTACGGCATATACAGCATTCCCGGGATAAACGACGTAAAATTTTGAAGCAAACTGCTGCCGGTTTCGGTAATACCCACCACCGTGAGAGCGTCGGTGTAGTCGCCGTACTTCACCGATATCGTTTTTCCGACCAGGTTGGTGCGTCCGTACAAGGTGCGTGCCAACGTCTCATCCAAAACGCAAACGCGTGCCGAAGTTTTCACATCCCCCGGCGAGATCAACCGTCCGTGCAGCAATGTCAGCGATATGATCTGATCCGCGCCGGAGTCAATGCCGCACAGCACCGACTCCTCCATCGAAAACGTCGTTGATACCGACCCCATTTGCAGCATCAACGGCATCGCCGACTCCACACAGGAAAGCTCGCGGATCTCCCGAAGCGCCTCTTCCCCAATGAGTTCTCCGCCGCTTTCCGCCATAACGGATAGCCCGTTGACACCCATGCTATCCAGTTCCTCATTCACCAAGCGGCGACCCACGACCCCGATGACCGACACCGCCGCCACCATCATAACCCCCACCGCAATACCAATCACCGTCAATGCGGTGCGGTTGCGCTTGCGCAACAGGCTGCGAAAGGCACCTTTGATCAGTTCTCCCATCGGTTATTCCACCCGCACTGCCACGATTTCCCCGGACAATATTTCCGGATCCTGTACCACCTGTGCTCCGGACGCCAGCCCGGAAACCACCAGCACACCGTCGCCGCATTCCTCGCCGAATTCCGGCGTCTGCCGCACCGCCGTGCCGTCTCCTTTGTATACATATATATATTCCACCCCTTCTTCATCCTGCGCGATACAGGTATACGGCACGAGCAGCGCGTTTTCAATAACGTTCACCACCACACTCGCCCGCGCGTTAAGTCCGGCACGCAGGGAGTCGTCGATCTCGTCCTCCTTCAGCGTTACGATCGCATCCACCACCGTTTCCGAAATCGTGCCGAGGTATTCTTGGTGCGCCGTATCCGCAATATAGCTGACCGTCCCATGGTAGACTTCTTTGGAAAATGCCACACCCGTGATCTCCACGACCTGTCCCACCGCGACCCGCGACACGTGCTTTTCGCGGATCACCACCGCGATGTGGACCGTATCCCCTGCCGAGATCACCACGCACGGCTCCGTGCCTGTGGCGATCTCCCCTTGCCGAACGTTGAGCGATTTCACCACGCCGCTGACAGGAGCCGTCACCACCGACGGTGTGCCACCCGACACGGCACCGCCGAGCTGTGCCAGCACCTGCTGTGTCGCATCAACGTCCACCGTAAACAGCACCTCGCCCGCTTGTACCTCCTGCCCTTCGCGCACATGGATCTCACGTGCCACACACGGGGTATCTACATACACCTCACTGCTGTCGGCCGACTGCACCTTGCCGGTGCAGTCGATCGTTTGACGAACCGACGAGGTGGTGACCGTCACCAATTCAACCGCTGTCTCCTGCGGCGTCATACTCCGACGTAACACCAGCACAGCCGTGAGCGCAACCACCGTTCCCACAGCCAACCACACATATTTTTTCAAACCGTTTCATCCTTTCCGCTTTGACGATGTTAGTGTTTGACGCAACGGAGAAAATATAAGGGGTTCGTCGGATTTTTGCAAAAGAAAAAGCAGGCTCGGCGCATGAAGCGAGCCTGCTTTTTGCGGTGTTATAATTTTTCGTACGCCTCACGGAGCGTGGCGGCGCCGACGACCTCGATCGGGTAGGTGCCGGGCAGCGTTTTGAGGGTGTGTGCCGGCACGATGACGCGTGTAAATCCGAGCCGCGCCGCTTCCGCAATGCGTTGCTCTGCGCCCGAAACGGCGCGCAGCTCACCGGCGAGCCCCACCTCGCCGAAGGCGACCACGCCTTCGTCCACCGGTTTATCTTTGAGACTGGACACCAGCGCCAGCGCCACCGGCAGATCTGCCGCCGGTTCGTCCAACCGCAGACCGCCAATAACATTCAGATAGGTGTCAAGATTGGAGAAAAAGAAGCCACAGCGCTTTTCCAGCACCGCGAGCAGCAGCGCCAGGCGATTGTTGTCAAATCCCGTTGCCATGCGGCGTGGGTTGCCGAACCCCGTCGGTGAGACCAATCCCTGCACCTCGGCCAGCAGCGGACGCGAGCCCTCCATCATGCAGGCAACGCAGGTGCCGCTGACGTTTTTCGGACGCCCCGACAGCAACATCAGCGAGGGATTTTCCACCTCGCACAACCCCTTGTCCCGCATTTCAAACACGCCGATCTCATTGGTGGAGCCGTAGCGGTTCTTCGCACAACGCAGCATCCGGTAGTTGCTGTGCGGATCGCCCTCAAAATACAGAACGCAATCCACAATGTGCTCCATCACCTTGGGGCCCGCGATCGCACCGTCCTTGTTGACGTGGCCGACGATAAACACGGGGATATCCTCCCGCTTGGCAACGCGCATCAGTGCACCGGTACATTCGCGCACCTGCGTGACACTGCCGGGCGATGACGAAACCTCCGCCAGACTCACCGTCTGGATCGAGTCCACGATGACGATGTCCGGCTTTTCCGACACCATTGCATTAAGGATAACATTCATATCCGTCTCGCACAGCAAGAGCAGGTCGCCGTTGTCCACACCGAGGCGCTCTGCGCGCAGCTTGATCTGCCGTGCCGATTCTTCGCCTGACGCATACAGAACGCGGTAGCTTTGGCTCAAGTGACCGCAGATCTGCAGCAGCAACGTGGATTTCCCGATGCCGGGATCACCGCCGATCAGCATCATGCCGCCCGGCACGATACCGCCGCCAAGCACGCGGTCCAGCTCCTTCATGCCGGTGGGAAACCGCGTTTCCGCTTGGGTGTCGATCGCATCGATGCGGCAGATCTCCGCCTTAGCACCGACAGCCGCACCCGCACGGGTCGGCACGATCACCTCTTCGCTGAGCGTGTTCCACTCCCCGCACTGCGGGCACCGCCCCGACCATTTCGGAAACTGACCGCCGCACTCGGTGCAAATATACACGTTTTTTTGCTTTCCCGCCATGATACTGCTCCTTTTTTAAAATCAAAAGTAGGTCATGACCCCTGCCGCCACCGCAAATGCCATCTGACGTTGATAAACGGCGTCTTTGAGCTTCGCGAGCTCTGCTTGGTTGGACAAAAAGCCGCACTCCACCAAAATCATCGGGCGCGTTGCGTGGTGCAGCAAATAAATATCCGACGTGCCGCGCTTCAGCGCGCGGGTGTTGTCCGGCTGCAGCAGGGCAATCACCTGATCGCGCACGCTGTCCGCCAACACGCAGCTTTCCTCCGTGTTGGCAGAATAAAAGATCTGCGTGCCGAAATATTGCGGCTGCGTAAACTTGTTCTGGTGGATACTGACGGTTAGGTCAGCCGCCTCCACCATCGCCAGACGATTGTGGATATCACTAACCTTCCGCTCGCGCAGTGTGTCTCCCTCTGTGTTAAGCATCACGTCGGTCGCGCGGGTCATCTGCACGGCATAGCCCATCACCGTCAGCAGATCGCGCAAAGGCAGAGATACCGCCAGATTCAACTCCTTCTCCAGCGTACCGTCCGACGCCTCTGCGCCGCCATCCGCACCGCCGTGACCGGGGTCGATCAAAATATGCGGCGCATCCGTCTGTGTGGTCTGCACCGCACGGCGATCGGTCACACCCCACGCCACCGTCAGGATCAGCGCACCGCACACAAGCACGATGGCAATATCCGTCACGGTGGATCGAAATTCACGCTTCACACACATCCCTCCCCTGCATACATACGCAGAGGGGACGGTGATTATCGCAGTTTGTTTTTGCTGTTCTTGTTATTTTTGTACATAAGCTTTTGTGCGAAAGTAAACTGACGGTACCCGATGTAATAGAATCCCCACGAAGCCAGAACGATCACTACAGTGGGAATGACCGATAGCAAAATACCCACCCAGGAGCAATCTGCCGCCGGCACGTTGGCGCGCTCGCCAAGCGTCCATACAATGATCGGGTACAGTGCAAAATTTGAGGCGCGATAAAGCTGCATATATGCCGGCCAGAAACCGATAAGTTTCTCCAGAATGATCAAAATATACCCCACGAACGCCGGTACCGCCGACAGCAGACCAACCTTGAGGCCCAGATGCGGATCACCCGCGGCACCACCGAACATCACGGGGCCACCATCCTTATCGCCCTGCTTCCACATTTCTGCATAAATGATGGTCAGGGAAAGAAACGCCTGCAGGATCAACACGACTAAATGCATCAAGAAAGAGGCGCTCGGCGACAGCGTCGCGGTGTCCGGCGTGATGGCGTGGGTAATAATACCGACAGAAAAATACATAAATGTACCCAACACCGTCGACAGCACACAGCGGCCGTACAAGCGCAGCGCCCGTTTCAGCAGATCGTTTTTCATGTTCATTCACCTCATATATATTACATTATATCACAGCCACGGGCGGGTTGGCAACTAACAACACCGTCGCATCGCCCGTAACCGTATACGCACCCAGTCCTGCGGGAAGAAAGACGCCCTCACCCGCGTGCAGCGGCACATCGGCAACCACAACCGTTCCTTCCGTGACCAAGAGATAGTGATAACTCTCCTCCGTGCACATCCGCCCGACGGTTCCCCGAACAGTCAGCTCCCGCACCTCAAAATACGGACAAGAGCTAAGCAATCGTATACCGTCGTCACACAACGGCATCAGGGGCGGCACGGTTTTCTCCAGCACCGCTGCGCGCACGCCTTTGTCGATATGCAGCTCACGGGGATTGCCATCTTTATCGCGGCGGTCGTAATCGTACAATCGATACGTGACGTTGGAGTTTTGCTGGATCTCAGCAATCAGATTGCCGGCTCCGATGGCGTGAACCGTCCCCGCCTCCACAAAAAAGGCCTGCCCTTTGCGCGAGGGGATGCTGTCCAGCAGCTCCACGACCGTATTATCACGGATCGCTTCAGCAAATACAGCGAGAGAAACGCGTTCTTTGACACCGTACACGATTCGTGCTCCGGGTTCCGCCGCTATCACATACCACATCTCGGTCTTGCCGTTCTGCCCTTCCCACGCCTGTGCCTGCTCGTTGTTAGGGTGCACCTGTATACTAAGATCAGCTGCCGCATCGATGAGTTTAACCAGCACCGGCAACTCATCTGAGGTGCGAGCCGTTCCCAACACGGACGGATCCGCCGCGATATACGCCGCCAACGTGGTACCATCCTGCTCGCCACCGACAATCACCGAAAGCCCGTCGGGGTGAGTGCTCAGTTCCCAACTTTCCGCGGTGCGTTCCATACCGGAGCGCTTTCCATAAATATCGTTCAGCTTTGTACCGCCCCACAGATACTCTTTGAAAGCGGCCTGTAGCTTCAAAGGCTACATTCACAGCTCACCTCACAGATTCTAATGATAGCACACGCTCAAAGTTTTTGTCAACAAAGGCTTTACTTTGCCGCTTTGCCTATGCTACAATGATACCAACCTGTGATCAAAGGGGTGATTCCTGTGCAACGTGAGTTTTTTATCGGTTGTAACTACTGGGCCTCCACCGCCGGTACCGAGATGTGGAAAAAATGGGACCCTGCCGCGATCCGCGAGGATCTTCGGGTACTTTCGCAGCATGGTGTTTCCTGTATGCGCGTATTTCCCAACTGGCGAGATTTCCAGCCGGTTTCTCCTGTTATCGACAGTCATTGCCATGTGCGGGAGTACCGCATGGAAAACGGTGCGATGCCGCCAAACCCCGAGTTTTTAGATTCGATTATGCTGGAGCGCTTTTCGGATTTCTGTGACATCTGCGATGAGTTCGACGTTCGTCTTATTGTCGGTCTGATCACCGGATTTATGAGTGGTCAAACCCATATCCCCACCGCCTTGTACGGTAAAAATCTGCTCACCGACCCCACAGCTTTGCTGTTTCAGCAGCGGTTTATCCGCGGCTTTGTTTCACATTTTCGCGAGCGTGACACCATCTACGCGTGGGACCTCGGTAACGAATGTAATAATCTGGCGCCCGTTGCTTCTGAGGAAGAAGCGACCGCTTGGAGCGTGACGATTGCAAACGCGATTCGCGCCGCCGACCCGACGCGACCTGTGATCTCGGGCATGCACGGGTTGGCACCAACACAGGATCAAAGTCGTTGGACGATCTCCGGACAAGCTGAGGCGTGCGACGTTCTCACTACCCACCCCTATCCGTACTTCGTGCCGTATGCCGGGCACGATCCCATTGCCTCGATGCGCACGGCGCTTCACGCGACCTGTGAGACAAAGTTTTACGGCGATATCGGTAACCGCCCTTGCTTGGTAGAAGAGCTTGGCACACTGGGGCCGATGATCTGCTCCGACGAAACGGCGGCAGATTTTATGCGCGTCAACCTGTGGTCGAACAAGATCCATGGCGCCACAGGTGTGCTGTGGTGGTGCGCCAACGAACAAAGCCATCTGACCCATACTCCCTACACCTATTGCATGAACGAGCTGGAGCTGGGTATGCGCTATGCCGACGGTTCACCGAAGCCCGTATTGCTCGAAACCGGTAAATTTGTCGAGCAGCTCCGCTCCTTGTCCTTTGAATTACCGCCCTGCGAGGAAGACGCCGTCTGTATTTCAACCTACGACCAAAAGCAATGGGGCGTCGCCTTTATGGCAACCTGTCTGGCGAAGCAAGCCGGTATGACATTGCGGTACATGGCTCCGGATCAGCCATTGCCGTCCTCAAACGTTTATATGCTCCCCTCGGTCGAGGGTACCTCCGTGCTTCCGCGGGAAAATTACGTGGCTCTTCAGCAGAAGGTACGCGACGGTGCCACGCTATACATCTCGAACCACACGGCGTTTTTGGCAGACTTTGAGCCACTCACAGGTCTGCGTGTATTGGATTCCGGTGCCGGAGGCGACGGTTCGGTAACGCTCGGCAAAGACCGTATTCCGTTCAGGCGTGAGCGTGAATTCCGCCTGGCTCCGACCACGGCAAAGATTATCGCCACCGATGATCGCGGTAATCCCGCTGTGGCTGTCCATTCTCTCGGCAAAGGACGGGTTATCTTCGTCAACTTTCCGTTGGAATCCATGCTACTCTGCGAAAACGAATTCACTGCGGGTAATTATTATCAGCTTTACCGCACGGTGTTTGCCGATGTGCTCGCCGGCAAGGCGGTCACAACGACCAATCCTTTTATTGGTTTGACCCAACATCCCGACCGTGACGGCAGCATCGTTTGTGCCGCCGTAAACTATTCCGACGCGCCGCAAAATACGGAGTTTATACTCCAAAACAACGCGCAATGGGTAGAAACGCTATACGGCAGCGCAGACACGATCGCACCGTTTGATGTTTGCTTTTTCCGCGTTCGTCCCGCATAATTCACACAACAACGTTGCACAGTAGAAAACCGCCGCGACCGAATCGGTCGCGGCGGTTTGTTGATCTCACAGATAGCGCTGACGATAGTCACGCATGGACGCGGCAAACAGCTCACCGTTTGTGGGTGGCGTATAGGTGATCGCATTCGCTCCCGCACGGATCGTTTGCAGGATTGTTTCATCCGTAGGGCCACCGGTCGCGATGATCGGAATATCGGGATACCGTTCCCGAATAAACGCCACGACCGACGCTGTATTGGCTGCAGCAGAGACGTTCAGTATGTCTGCGCCTGCCTCAATACGCTCGGCAATATCCTGTTTGTCTGACACGACGGTAGCAACAATCGGAATATCTACGACGGCATTGATGCTGCGGATAACCTCAGGGTCCATAGGAGCGTTAACCACAACACCAAACGCGCCTTGGTTCTCTGCCTCTATCGCCAGACGAACCGAGCGGTCACCCGAGGTCAAGCCACCGCCAACGCCGACAAATACCGGTGCGTCTGCGACCGAAATGATCGCCTGTGCGATAGTCGGCTGCGGCGTAAAAGGATACACGGCGATGACCGCATCCGTGTTGATATTCTTAATGATCGCCACATCGGTGGAAAACACCAACGATTTAATACGGCGCCCGAAGATGGAAATACCGCTGCACTCATACGTACTGCTTGGCACATCCAGCTTGTGACTGCGCAGTGTGCCGTTGTATTCCGGAATTCTTTTCATCCTGCATTATCTCCTTTCGCGTTGTTTTAAAAAAGCAGGCGCACCGGTTGATGCGCCTGCCGTTTGTTCGTTATAACCGAGATTAGCCCAGCTCAGCGAAATACTTGATGGTGCGGACCATCTGGCTGGTGTAGGAGTTCTCGTTGTCGTACCAAGACACGACCTGAACCTGATAGGTCTCGTCGTCGATCTTGGTGACCATGGTCTGGGTCGCATCGAACAGCGAGCCGTAGGTGATGCCAACAACGTCGGAGGACACGATCTGATCCTCGTTGTAGCCGTAGGAAGCGGAAGCCGCCGCCTTCATCGCTGCGTTGATACCTTCCTTGGTGATGTCCTTACCCTTAACGACAGCCACCAGGATGGTGGTGGAACCGGTGGTAACCGGCACGCGCTGAGCGGAACCGATCAGCTTGCCGTTGAGCTCGGGGATAACCAGACCGATCGCCTTTGCAGCGCCGGTAGAGTTGGGAACGATGTTCGCAGCGCCGGCACGGGCACGACGGAGGTCACCCTTGCGGTGCGGGCCGTCCAGGATCATCTGATCACCGGTATAAGCGTGCACGGTGGTCATAATACCGCTCTGGATGGGAGCATACTCGTTCAGAGCCTTCGCCATGGGCGCGAGGCAGTTGGTGGTGCAGGACGCAGCGGAGATGATGGTATCCTCTTTGGTCAGGGTGTTCTCATTCACGCTGTACACGATGGTGGGCAGATCGTTGCCGGCAGGAGCCGAGATAACGACCTTCTTCGCGCCGGCGTCGATATGAGCCTGGGACTTCGCCTTGGAAGCGAAGAAACCGGTGCACTCCAGAACGACGTCCACGCCGATCTTTGCCCAAGGCAGGTTGGCGGGGTCTTTTTCAGCGAGGATCTCGATCTTCTTACCATCGACGGTGATCGAGGTCTCGTCCGCTTCGACGGTGTGACCGTCGTAACGGCCCTGAGCCGTATCATACTTCAGCAAGTGTGCCAGCATCTCGGGGCTGGTGAGGTCGTTGATCGCGACGATCTCATAACCCTCAGCGCCGAACATCTGACGGAACGCCAGACGGCCGATGCGGCCAAAACCGTTGATTGCTACTTTAACTGCCATAACTAATTCCTCCAATTAATTATAATCTTGTATTATCTTACCACCGTTTACACGGTTTTTCAAGAACTTTGAGAAATTTTTGCGGATTATCCGTCTCTTTTTTAAGAATTTCGGTTAATGATCTCGTTAATGATATCTTCCAATTCCAACGGATGGCGCTCCCCGTCGGGTAAGACGCCGTCCTCCTCGTCATCCTCAGGATCGGTCGACAGCGCATCAACATCCAGCAAAAACTCCGCCACATCCTCTTCCTCGGCTTCCGCAGTTGACCCCGGTTCATCCTCTGCAGATACCGGCTCCTCCTACGGCAACGGTACGGCAAACATCTGCTGACCGACAAATACCGCCGCTAATGCGGCGATCGCCAGATCGGGTGCGACCAGCAACGCTGTTCCTGAAAACAACATGGCATCCTGCATAACGTACGCACCAAACCTCGTGAAGCACGAAACCAAGCCGAGCATTGCCGTACACAGCGCGATCGGCAACGCAAAGCGCGGAGTCCGCTCCTCGACGCCCGACGCATACCGCGCAAACGCCAAAAGAAAAAGCATTTCAAACAGCACCAGCGCCGTTTCCGTGACGCTGCGATACCGATTGACCGCACTGGCAAACGAGGTGATATACCACAGCAAACGCGCCCAGGTCCAAAGCACCGGACCCAGTGCCAGTAAACCGAACGACGCCCGATCGGTACGCCGATTGATAAACCACCGTACCGCCGTCAGCAGGAAAAACACACCGCCCAGTACCGCGCCCAGGATCATAACGATCACCACGACACGGTTGAGTGCCGTCGCAGTCACCGGCTGCGGATAGGGGTACTCGCCGTGGCAAAAATCCAAAAACGTTCCCGCAGCGTGGATAACCAGTGCCGCACCGACCCACGCTGACGCCGCAGCAGACAAAAACGCCGGCAACCCCTTTGCCGAGATCAGCTCGCGCCGACGGGTACCGCAAAGGAAGAACAGCGCCGCCAGAGCAATACCGATGACGCACAGAGTCGCCGTATACAAGCCACTCTTGACGGTGTCAGCCGGTGTCCAAGCGAGACGCATAACTGTCAGCGCCAGGCCCATAACCGCCGCAACCGCACATGCCACACGATGCCCAAGCCGCATAACCCGTTCCTCCTTTTTAAGAATATGATTTCATTGTACCACATTTTTTTTGGAAATCAACTGCGCAAGCCGAGATTTTGAAAAAAAGACACCGAGAGCGTTTCTCGGTGTCTTAGATTCAACGGTTTTCTAACGGAATATACTCCCTCATCTTAACCGAAGGTTTATACGCCGGACGGATGATGCGGCCGCCGGTAAGCAGCTCCTCGATACGGTGAGCACACCAACCAACGATGCGCGCAGTGGCAAACAACGGCGTGAACAGATCGTCGGAAATGCCAAGTGACCGATACACGAGACCCGAATACATATCCACGTTGGCACACAGCGCCTTGTCCAGACCGCGTACTTCTTTCGCTACGGCGGGGGTCAGACGCTCCACGGTTTCCAGCAAACGGAAATCTGCACCGAAGCCCTTCTGCTCCGCCATCCGCGCTGCTTCGCGTTTGAGGATGACCGCACGCGGGTCGGACAGTGTGTACACCGCATGGCCCATACCGTAGATCAATCCTGAGCCGTCACCGGCCTCGCGGCGCAGCATCTTGGCAAGATACGCCGCTATCTCGTCCTCGTCGTTCCAGTCGCGGACGTGCAGCTTGATATCCTCCAGCATCTCTACGACCTTCAGGTTGGCGCCGCCGTGGCGGTGACCTTTCAGCGAACCCACAGCCGCGGAGATAGCGGCGTAGGTATCCGTCCCAGACGAGGACAGTACACGTGCAGCAAACGCCGAGTTGTTACCGCCGCCGTGCTCGGCGTGCAGCATCAGGCACAGATCCAACAGACGTGCCTCCTCCGGCGTATACGTCGCGTCGGCACGAATGGTGCGCAGGATCGTCTCCGACGTGGATAAACCCGGCAGCAGCGGATGGAAATACATACTTTCCTTATCGTAATGACGGCGCTTGACCTGATACGAATATCCAAGGATCGTCGGCAGCATCGCGATCAACCCGATACACTGGCGCAGCACGTTATCCACAGAGGTGTCGTCCGGGTTGTCGTCATACGAATACATAACCAGCACCGAACGGGCGATCTTATTCATAATATTGGGTGACGGCGCTTTCAAGATCATGTCCTCAGCAAAATATTCCGGCAGCTCGCGGCTGTTGCTGAGCAGCTCGGTAAACTGCGCCGCCTGCTGCGCGGTCGGTAATGAACCGAACAACAGCAAAAACGCCACTTCCTCAAAACCGAAACGGCCCTGACTGTACGTACCGTTCACCAGATCGTTGATGTTGTAGCCACGGTATGTCAATTCGCCTTCGACCGGCGTTTTTTCACCTTCGTTCAGCACGTAACCGTGGACGTTACAAATATTGGTAAGACCCGCCAACACACCGGTACCGTCCGCGTTACGCAGACCGCGCTTTACTTCATAGTTCGCCAGCTTTTCCGGAGAAATGCGGTTCTTTTCTTTTACTTGGTCGCATAAAGTTGTGAATAACGAGGTGTTTCCCATAGCCCTTGTTCCTTTCGCGTAGACAGTGACCCTATTATACGCCACCCCGCTACGCTTGTCAACGCTTGTTTTTTAAAAATGAAATTTTATTTTTGTTTTCTTTCATTTTTTGTTGAAATTCTCGTTTTTTAGCCAGAAAATTTTAAAAAATGAAAGTTTGAAGTTTTTTTAAATCAGGAGGACGCATTATGAAATCGTATGTATTGTTGTGTGGATTGTGTTACGTTTTATTTTTGCTGTTGGCGTTGCCGACACTGAAATTTTCAACAGCATCAGCTGCTTCGCCGGACAAGGCATCCGCTTCGGCGACGCATCCCGACACAGACGGTACAACCCGCACCGAGCCGCCGGCAGAACTGCCGGATACTCCCGAAGCGGTATTTCGGGTGTTGGATGCAAGTGCGAACGTCGTTTATACCTTTACCGAGCGCGACTTTCTTATCTACACCGTAGCAGCCGAGCTGCCCGCATCCTACCCGCCGGAAGCACTGAAGGCGCAAGCTGTGGCAGCTTACACATATTATACCTATCAGAAAACCCGCCACGCTGCCGGGGTGGAGGGCGCGGATTTTTCCGATGTCCCCGGGGATTTTCCAAGCTCCTATACCTCCGACGCTTTGAAAAAGCGCTGGGGCGATCAATACGAGCACTATCTGCAGAAGATCGCGGACGCGGTGGATGCCGTGGCGGGTGAGATGATCTTATACGAAGGAAAGCCGATCTTTGCCGCCTACCACAGCTGTAACAGCGGTGTAACAGAAACCGCCAAGACGGTGTGGGGCGTGGACTACCCTTACCTGCAATCGGTTGCCAGCAGTGGCGATACGCTCTCCCCAAAATACACATCCACCGTAACCATCAGCGATAAAAATTTTGCGGCGGCGTTTCCCAGCCTGAACCTCACCGGTGATGCGAGCGGTTGGATCAACGGTTCTCCTTCCGTTTCTGCTGCCGGAACCGTAACCGCTATTACCATTGGAGGTAAAACTTACACAGGGCGTGAGGTGCGCACAGCACTGGGACTACGATCGGCGTGCTTTACGGTGACATACGGCAAGGATGGCTTCACCTTCACCGTGAAAGGCTACGGCCACGGCGTGGGGATGAGCCAATACGGCGCCAAAGAACTAGCCGATCGTGGGTTTACTTATGAAGAAATTTTGAAGCATTACTACACCGGTGTGGCCATTCAACAAAGCAGCAATTGATTTCTCCTGCGGCATACGCTATACTGATATCAATTAGAAACAGCGGGAGGGTATCGTATGCTTCAGGCAAACTGGATCCGTACTCCGTGGGATATGGGGTTTTCTGCTCCGTTTTTTCGCAAAGAGTTTTCTGTAGATAAACCAATCGTGTCCGCCACCCTGCGCGCATCGGCACGTGGTGTTTACGAGGTTTTTTTGGATGGCAAGCGCATTAGCAACCAGGTGTTGATGCCCGGTTGGACAGCGTTTGAAAAACGTATCCTCGTGCAGGAATATGACGTCACACGTTTAATCAATGATCAAAACACGTTGGATCTGCGCCTTGCGAGCGGTTGGTACACCGGGTTGATCTCTTCGGAAACGATCGCCTGGCGTCGATTGCCGGAGGAAGCAAAAAAACGTTCTGCCGCCATTATCGCAGAACTGACGCTGTGTTTTACTGACGGCAGCCGTGTTGTTATCGGCACCGACGACAGCTGGCTTGTTGCCGAAAGCGCGCTTTCCTACTGTGATCTGTACAACGGCATTGTATATGATGCCACCGTTACACCGACCTTCTCTGCGCACGCTGTTGTCAGTGAACAAAACGATCTGTCGGTGCTGACGCCGGCAGTCGGTGAACCGATCCTAACCCACGAACATTTGAAACCCATCGCCGTCATTCACACTCCCAAAAGTGAAACCGTGCTCGATTTTGGTCAGAATATGACGGGTACAATCGCCTTATCATTAACAGCGCACGCAGGCGACAAAATTGCGTTGTCTTTTGCCGAGGTGTTGGATGGCAAGGGAAATTTCTACAACGCCAATTACCGCACCGCCAAATGCCTCTATGAATACACCTGCTGTGAAGGAGCACAGGAGTTTTTTCCCACACTGACCTTCTACGGCTTCCGCTATGTTCGTGTGGACACCTTCCCGGGCGAGGTAGACCCCGACGTATTCACCGCCGTGGTAATCCACAGCCGTCTGCGCCGCACCGGCAATATTGAGACCTCCGACCCTTTACTGAATCAGCTGTTCCAAAACATCCTTTGGGGTCAACGCGGCAACTATCTGGACATCCCCACCGATTGCCCTCAGCGCGACGAGCGCTTGGGTTGGACAGGTGATGCCGAGGTTTTTATCGGCGCGGCGTGTTATAACTTCGATGTGCGTGAATTTTTCCGCAAATGGCTGATGGATATGCGCGATTCTCAACGTCCCAGTGGTGCAATCCCGATTGTTATCCCCGATGTCGGGGGGGATTACAGCGCCGCCGCGTGGAGCGATGCCGTCACCATCATTCCGTGGCATTTATATCAATTCTATAACGATGTTTCCTTTCTTGAAATGATGTTTCCCGCTATGAAACGGTGGGTAGATTATGTAGCGAACACCACACCTTCGTTCCCCCTATGGACAGATCATTTCCAATACGGTGATTGGCTCGGCTTGGATGCTCCTTACGGTGAGTACCGCGGCGCCAGCCGCGAGGACGTGGTCTCTACCGCATTTTTTGCAAACTCCGCCCATATCGTTTGTTTGGTTGGACACTTGCTCGGTGAGGATGTTTCACACTACGAACAGTTACACCGTGAAATTGTAACCGGCTTCAAATCGGCCTATGACGGCGATTTTCGCACCCAAACTGAACATGTGTTGGCACTTCGGTTTGCATTGACCGACGACCCCGTCGGCACCGCCGCCTCGCTCGCCGCGTTGGTGGAAAAGGACGGTGTTCAGCTTAAAACAGGCTTCGTCGGTACGCCCAATATCCTGCACGTGCTCACGCAGTTCGGCTACACCGATCTTGCATATCAACTGCTCCTGCGCCGCGAATTCCCGTCGTGGCTCTACCTTGTCACGCAGGGCGCTACCACCATGTGGGAGCATTGGGACAACATTCGTCCCGACGGCACGATGTGGTCAACCGATATGAACTCCTTTAACCACTACGCCTACGGCGCGGTGGCAGATTGGATGTACGGCGTGGCCGCCGGTATTCAGCCTGCAGCGCCGGGATTTAGCGCTGTGCGCTTCTGTCCGCACCCCACCGACCGTTTGGATCATTTTGCCGCGTCGCTGGAGACTGACCGCGGTACCGTCTCCTCCCACTGGTGGTGGGAAGACGGCGTCGTGCATTACGAATTCGTCACGCCGTGTGACGCCATTGCCGTCATCGACGGGAAGCAGTATTCGCTGAAACCCGGTACGCATCGCTTTTAAGCAACAAAAAACGCCGCCCGACGGGCGGCGTTTCCTTTATGTATTTTTATTTGATGAGCGTACCCATCGTGCCGGGGCCGGCGCAGGCGGCGTTGGATTCGTCGGTGTCGATGTGCATCGCGAGCGCAAACTTCTCGCTGACGCGGACGACCACGTCACCGAAGGTGAGCGCGCGACCGTCGGTCTCGACCTGCACGCTGACAACGTCCTTATCCTTCACGTCGTACTCAGCCGCATCGGCAGGGGTCATGTGGATGTGGCGCTTTGCAGCGATAACGCCTTCTGCCAGCTCCACCTCGCCGCAGGGACCAACCAGCTTGCAAGCACCAGAGCCGGCAATATCACCGGACTCACGGATCGGTGCAGCAACGCCGATGGAGCGCGCATCGGTCAGCGAGATCTCAACCTGCGAAGCGGGACGCGTGGGGCCCAGAATGCTGACACCGGCAAGCGTCTTCTTGGGGCCGACAACGTCAACACGCTCGGTGCAGGCGAACTGACCGGGCTGGGACAGATCCTTCTTGCTGGTCAGCTCGTAGCCTTTGCCGAACAGGACGTCGAGATCTTCGCGGCTCAGGTGAACGTGACGGGCGGAGGTTTCCACCATAATTTGTTTTGCCATACTACAAACACCTCTTTGGTTTTATTGTCACATAAGAGAGTATCACTTTTGGCGAGATTTGTCAAGGAAAAGCAAGCGTCCGACACGTTATGTCGGACGCTTTTGGCACCCCCTGCGAGAATCGAACTCACAACTAACCCTTAGGAGGGGTTTATTATATCCATTTAACTAAGGGGGC
>JAGBFF010000038.1 GCA_017936615.1 Clostridia bacterium
CATCAGCGGAAGTACACCTGTCGCCATAGGATCCAGCGTTCCCGCGTGACCGATCTTTCGCTCTCCTGTCAGTCGGCGCAAGATCGCACAGCAGGTAAATGACGTCATGTCCTGCGGCTTGTCCACACACAAGATACCGTTCATCGTTTGCTCTCCGCCAAGCGCGGCACCGAGGTATAGATCGCCTCGCGCAGGCAAGAAACGATCTGCTCATCAGAGCCGGACAACGTGCAGCCCGCAGCACGGGCGTGACCGCCACCGCCAAGCAGCCCGCAGATCGCCGCCGCATCGGCGTGGGCACCCGTGCGAACACTGATCTTATAACTGCCATCCGCCTTTTGACGCAGGGTAATTCCCACCCAAACGCCTTCGATCTGCCGCGGCAGCGGCGACAGACCCTCCAGATCAAACTCAGCGGCGCCGCTCTGTTGCATCATTTTCTCGGTGATCTTCATCACCGCTACGCGACCGCCGTCATAAAATTCCATAGATTGCAGCGCCTGCTGCTCGAGCGCCAACCGCGCGCGGGATTTGATATCAAACATCGCGCGGTTGATCGGCTCAGCGTGGGCACCCGCCTCCATCAGCTGTGCTGCCATACGATGGGTCAGCGGTGTGGTGTTGCTGTATTTAAAGCAACCCGTGTCGGTGGCGATGCCGGTGTACAAGCAATCCGCCATCGCCGTATCCACCGCCACACCGAGTTCTTCAATAACCTGCAGGATCAGCATCGCCGTGGCACCCATTTCCGCATCCAATACCAGATTTTTTTCAAAATCCCGATGCGAACCGTGATGATCGATGCACAGTACCGTCTGCGCGGCGTAGGGTTCTAACCCCTCGCCAAGCAGCCTACTATCCGCCACATCCACTGCACACACAAACGCCGGTTCAAACGTCTGCTCCTCCATCCCGTCTATCATATACTCATATTTTTCGGGAATGGGATCGTTGCAGATCACACGTGCCTGCTTGCCGAGCACACGCAGTGCACGGCACAACGCGTAGCCGGATCCGAGCGTATCGCCGTCCGGGAACTGATGAGTAAGAATCAGGATGCGGTCAGCATCTTTCAGTATCTCAGCCGCCTGCGATACGGTAATGCGCTCACTCATCGAAATCCCCATCCTTCGTCCCCAGCCGCTCCAATGTACGAGCGATCTGAGAGCTGTAAGCGATGGAATCGTCCGCCACAAAACGCAGCTCCGGCACGTGACGCAACTTCAGCGCCAAGCCAAGCTCGCGCCGCATATAGCCGGCGGCCGAGGTAAGACCCTTGACCGCTTTTTTGGCGGATTCGATACCGTCCATCGCGCTGACAAACACCGTCGCATACGATAGATCGCGAGTAACGTCCACCCGGACGATGCTGATAAGACCCGACACGCGGGGATCCTTCACGGTGCGGAGGATGGCGGTCAGCTCGCGCATAATATCCTCGCCGGTGCGATCCATTCGATAACTGGGCATGACTGCCTCCTTTCGGAATCCTTAATCGCGGTATTCCTCAATAATATAGGTTTCGTAAATGTCGCCCTCTTTGATATCGGTGAATTTTTCCAGACCGATACCGCACTCATAGCCCTGAGCGACCTCACGCTGATCATCCTTAAAGCGCTTGAGCGAGATCATCTTATCGTCACCGATGATGATACCGTCACGCACGATACGAAGTAGGTCGTTGCGGTAGACCTTGCCGTCCAAAACATA
The DNA here is from genome assembly GCA_017936615.1 of Clostridia bacterium. Lineage (GTDB taxonomy): Bacteria > Bacillota > Clostridia > Oscillospirales > Acutalibacteraceae > RGIG3009. Next base: position 1,711 of record JAGBFF010000038.1, read on the forward strand.
GCAACCGGCAACCAGACCGACGTTGGTGATGCGATACACCTGACGCACTTCGGCGCGGCCGTGCAGCACTTCGCGCGTTTTGGGCGCCAGCATACCCTTCATTGCCGCTTCGATCTCATCCAGGCAGTCATAGATGATGCGGTACATACGCATATCCACCTCCGCACGCTCTGCGGCAACCTGGGCCAGCGGATCGGGACGGACATTAAAGCCAACGATAATGGCACCCGATGCCTGCGCCAGCATAACGTCGCTTTCGCTGACAGCACCGACAGCACCGTGGATGACACGAACGCGCACCTCGTCGGTAGTCAGCTTTTCAAGCGACTGACGCAGCGCTTCGACCGAGCCCTGCACATCGGCTTTAACGATGATCGGCAGCTCCTTGCGGTCATTTTCCTGCATCTGCGAGAACAGGTTATCCAGTGTGACCTTCTGGTACTGCTTAAATACCTCTTCCTTGGCAGACTGCTTGCGCTGCTCGACCAATTCACGGGCAAGACGTTCGTCACTGACGGCGTTAAACTCGTCGCCTGCGGTAGGAACCTCGGCCAAGCCCATGATCTCAACAGGAACCGACGGGCCGGCAGAGTTGACCTTGCGGCCGCAATCGTCGGTCATCGCGCGGACACGGCCGACAGCCGTACCGGCAACAACGATATCACCGGCATGCAACGTACCGTTCTGCACCAGCAGCGTGGCGATCGGACCGCGACCCTTATCCAGACGTGCTTCGATAACAGAGCCCTTGGCAGCACGGGCGGGATTCGCTTTCAGTTCCCGCATTTCCGCCACCAATAGCACCGATTCCAGCAGCTGATCGATACCCTGACCGGTCAGCGCCGAGACGGGAACACAAATGACGTCGCCGCCCCACTCCTCCGGCACGAGCTCGTGCTCGGTAAGCTGCTGCATAATACGGTCCGGATTCGCGGTGGGCTTATCCATCTTGTTGATCGCCACGATAATGGATACGTCAGCGGCTTTGGCATGGTTGATCGCTTCAATGGTCTGCGGCATGATACCGTCATCTGCCGCCACAACCAGAATCGCCACGTCGGTCACCTGTGCGCCGCGCGCACGCATCGCCGTAAAGGCAGCGTGACCCGGTGTATCCAAGAAGGTGATATTCTGACCGTTGACCTTGGTACGATATGCACCGATATGCTGGGTAATGCCGCCGGCCTCGCCGGAGGTCACCTTGGTCTTGCGAATTGCATCCAAGATCGAGGTCTTACCGTGGTCGACGTGACCCATAACGACCACGACCGGATCGCGGGGCTGCAGCTCGCTGTCATCGTCCTCGTGATCGTCGATGATCTGCTCCTCGATGGTCACAACGACCTCGCGCTCCACCTTGGCGTGGAATTCCTCGGCAACGAGGAATGCCGTATCGAAATCGATCTCCTCGTTGGCAGTCACCATCATGCCGAGAACCATCAGCTTCTTGATAACCTCGGCAACCGTCGCCTTCAGGCGCAGAGCCAGTTCCGCAACGGTGATCGTCTCACCCACGGTGATGGTCATCTGTTTTTTCTGACGCTCCATCTGAATACGCTTCAGACGCTCCGCCTCGGTCTCGCGACGACGCTGCGGCTTCTTATACTGCTGCGACTTCTGGTTGATCTTCTGCTTTTTGATGGCACCGCCGTCACCGCGTACGCGGTTGGAGGTCTGTGCCATCACATCAAAGCGCTCATCATATTTGTTGCCCACATTGGTCTGCACACTGCGGGTGTCCACCGTGCGGCGCTCGATCTGTGCGCGCGGCTGCGGCGGATTTTTCGGCTTCTTTTCCGCTTTGGGGGCAGCAGCGGCAGGCGCCGCAGCAACACTGGCGGCAGCGGCAGGTTTCTTTTCCGCAGTAGCAGGTGTTTCGACAACGGGAGCCGGCTTGGCGCTGGCTTTCTTTTCCTCGCGGATGCGATCCGCCTCCGCAAAGTACTCGTCCAAGTTGTCCTTGTTATATTTCTGGGTCAGATATTCAAAAACGAGATCCAGTTCGTCCTCCTGCAGTGCGGTAGCACTCTTTTTCGGCGTGTCGGAGAACCGAGACAGTAGAGCAATAACCTCCTTGCTCGGAACGCCGAAGTCCTTGGCGACCTCACTGACGCGATATTTGATCATCATAGCGGGATTCCTCCTCTTGTGGTGAAGTTAAGAGAGCGTGCAAAGCGCGTATAAAGCCGGGATCGGTGGTTGCCAGTGCCGCAATCGGCTTGGCGGAACCAATCGCGTGTGCGATCTGCTCACGGTCCAACGGCAGGCGGTAAACAGGCGTTTCCCCCGCCTGAAAACTCAACTGCCGTACCGTGCGCGGCGATGCATCCGCCGCCAGCATAAGTAGCACCTGCTTTTCACGGCACAGGGCCGTGACCGCATCAAACCCGACCGTCAACCGGCCGGAACGGCGACACATACCCAGCAGACCGAGCAGCTTATCAGCCTTCATGCGTATGCAGCTCCTCTAAGGCTTCGTATAGTGTATCGGGAACGCGACAAGCGAACGCCTTTTCCAGCCGCCGCGCCTTGCGAGCTGCTGCCAGACAGACAGGATCGGTGCAAACGTACGCACCGCGCCCGGGCTTTTTACCGGTAAGATCCAGCGACAGTTCACCCTCGGGACTTTTAACCACCCGTACCAATTCATTTTTCGGTTTCATTTCGCCGCAGCCGGTACATTTCCGGAGCGGTATGCGTTTGATAGGTGGCATGGTGTCCTCCCCTTTGTTTCAATCTTATTCCTGATCCTCGCCGTAGAAGCCGCTTTCCGGACGGATATCGATCTTCCAGCCGGTCAGGCGGGCAGCAAGACGGGCGTTCTGGCCCTTGTTGCCGATAGCAAGCGAAAGCTGAGCATCCGGGACGGTGACACGGCAGGCTTTGGCGCCGTCCGGGTCAACCTCCACACCAACGACCTTGGCAGGTGCCAACGCAGCGGCAATGAACTTCTCGGGCTCTTCGCTGTATTCGATAATGTCGATCTTCTCGCCGCCGAGTTCTTCGACGATTTCCGCTACGCGAGCGCCCTTGGCACCGATGCACGCACCCACGGCATCTACATTCTCATCGTGTGCCAACACCGCCATCTTGGTACGGGAACCGGCCTCACGTGACACCGCCTTGATCTCCACGGTGCCGTCGTAGATCTCGGGAACCTGCATTTCAAACAGACGCTTGACCAAACCCGGATGCGTACGGGAAATCAGAACACGGGGACCCTTTTCGGTATCCTTCACGTCCACGACGTACACCTTAACACGCATGCCCTCGCGCAGTTCCTCATCACCAACCTGCTCCGTCTTGGGCAGCACCGCCTCGGACTTGCCGATCTCTACGGTAGCGGCACCCGTGCGGGGATCCACACGACTGACCAGTGCGGTAACCAATTCCTGATTATGACGCTGGAACTCCAGAAACTTCTGTCCGCGTTCCGCCTCACGGATACCCTGACGAATCACGTGCTTCGCCGTCTGTGCCGCGATACGGCCAAACTGACGGGTCTCCAGCTTGATGTCCACGGTGTCGCCGACCTTGGCGTTCTTCTGATACTTCACCGCTTCCTCGGGTAACATTTCCTCATCGGGATCCTCAACCTCATCTACCACACGCTTAAACAGCGAGACGGCAAATTCGCCGGTAGCAGGATCGGTCTTGACCAGGATATTTTCCTTGCCACCGAAGTCCTTTTTCACTGCCAGCACGATCGCTGCCTGGATCTTCTCCAGCAGGTACGCACCGTCGATGCCTTTTTCCTTTTCCAGCAACCGCAGTGCCTCAAAAAATTCCGCATTACCACTCATGTCGTGTCATTCCTCCGTTATACTATCATCGTCCCAAAGGTCCACGGCGCGAACCGCCGCGATATCCTTTCGGGAAAATTGCCGTTGTTCTCCGCTTTCCAGCTCCAAGGAAAGCGTGCCGTCGTCCAGCCCCAAAAGCAAGCCGACAAGCTCGCGCTGTCCATCGTCTGACGGGCGAATCAGGCGCACTGTAACCGGTTGCCCCTTATACGCCTCAAAATGCTCCGGACGGGTCAGTTCGCGCTCGATACCGGGCGACATCACCTCCAGGCAATACGCCTGCGGGATAGGATCCGCCTTATCCAGCACCGGATTAAGCAAATGGGTCAGTGCTACACAGTCATCGATGCTGACGCCCTCCGGTTTGTCGATGGTATAGCGCAAAAACCAGTCCGCACCCTCCTTGACAAACCGCACATCCCACAGCGACAGCCCGAGACTGGCCACATGCGGCTCTGCCAGTTCCCGACAAACCGCCGCAATACCGGCACCGCCGGTAGGTTTCTTTCCTGCCATGATGACACTCCTTACAAACGCAAAGGAGCGGGTCGCCCCACTCCTTTACTACATACTATCATCGTGGTTAGTATACCACACCTTTTTGAAAATTGCAAGCCTTTTTTGAAAAAACATCGGCCGGTGCGTTGCACCGACCGACGTTTTCGCGTAATTTTACTTCTGACGACGCTTACGGGTCATCCACAAAGCTGCTGCGCTCAGCGCAACCAGTGCCGCCACAGCAGGTACTGCTGTGTGCTCACCGGTATCCGGCGTCGGATCGGATCCGCCGTCGTCCAACTCGCCACCGTCCGCGATGATCTTCGCGTCGGCGAGCAGCTTGTCGTAGCTCGACTGACCGTATTCCTCCAGCAGTGTATTGATCTCCGCCCGGCGAGCCTCGGAGAGAACGTTCCAGACATCCTCACCGGCGAGGATATTCAGATAATTTTCCTCGGTGATTTCCACAACGGGATCGCCCCAATCGTCGGTGCAGAAGTTGTACCAGAAGTCCTCGGCAGCCATATCCGTGATGACGATTTCCTCATCCTCCTTCGGTTCGTCGGGAGAGATGACCGAGCCGTCACCTTGCCAAATGCGGACGTAATCAACCTCCATCGGGTTGTCCTTATGACCGGATAGGTACAGTACGTCGAACTGCTCATCGATCAGGGTAAAGACATCAGTCTCGTCAGCAAACAACGTGAACTGATCGCCGGCCTTCGGATCGGGGCCGTCTTCACCGCCCCAGCGCTGCTCTGCTACCTTTTTGCCGTCGAGATAAGCACACAGCTTACCCTTTTCCCAACGCCAGCCCATGACGTGCCACTGCTCGTCACCCAAACCGTTCTGATAACGGCCGGCACTACCGGTATTGGTATACCAGGTCTTCATATCACCGTTTTCATAGGTCTGATCGTGCAGAGTCACGGTATAATAGCCGTCGGGACGGTTGGGCCACTGCTTGGTATCCAAGCCCCAATACTCCATCCAGTCCATTTCGATGTAATGGGTATTTTCGCCCGGAATCTCCAGGTGCTTGTTGGTCGGGAAGGACCAAATCGTCGGAATATTACCGGCATCATTCACCTGTCTGCCGTCGGCATCCGGGATACGGAAGCGCACCTCCAGATAACCGGTGTTCCAGCTGAAGCCGTTGCCGGTGTTGATATCCATCGTGCTCAGCGTGATGTTGTTCGGCGTCGTGGCCTGATGCAGCGTCAGGATACCGTCCTTGATGGAGTAGTCACTCGGCTGCGCCGTACCGTTGCCCCAACGACGGGTCACGTACCACTTGTAACCGGCATCACCGGTCGCATACATATCGATCGTATCGAGAGTATCGAAGCTGTCACTGAAGATCAGATCGGTCATACCCGCTTCCTTCGCCGCATCGGGAGCTTCCAAACGCTCCTCGGCAATGCGCAGATTGACCTGATAGGTATTGTTAGCATCGTTGATCTCCAGCACGGACAGGGTCGGATTGACGTGTGCCGAAATCGTGTGATCACCAATGCCCTCAGCCGTCCACGATGCATTACCGATGACGATCGTAGAACTGCCGGCGCTAAGCTTGCCGGTGTGCGTAAGCGTCTGAATGACCTTGCCATCCAAGCAAATATTCACATCGAACGACTGATTCGGCTTAACCTCATCCTCGCCTTTATTCGTGATCGTTGCCGCAAAGGTTAGCTCATCACCGGGCTTAACCTGTCCGTCGCCGCCGTCCCAAATAATGCTGGTAACGACAAGGTCGACCAACGAGGCCTTCTGTGCCAAGATAACGTTGTCAATATACACGGGGCCGTTACCGGCGCTCAGTGCAAAGGAAACCGTCAGGTCGGCAGGAACTGTCTCGCCGGTGGTAAACTCATAGGTCTTCTTGGACCAATACGCCGATTCACCGGTAAAATCGTCCACCAACTTAGTGGTATCGTCCGTCAAAATAACATTGACGGTGCTCTTGTTGGGAGTGCGGTACCGCACGATCAGCTGATACGTGGTGTTCGGCTTAAGTTCGCCTGTCACCTTCTGCGAAACCGTAGAACCGGTCACGATCTCTGCCGCAGACGACTCGGATACGCCGGCACCGGCAACCACTGTGGCACCGCCTTCCAGCTTCCACGAATCATCCTCTTCATCGTCAAAGGTACCGTTTAAAATAAAGGTCTCGTTACCGCTGACTGTTACGGTGCAGGAGGCGCTCTTGCCGTTCTTGGTAGTACCGGTGATGATCGCCGTACCCTTACCGACACCGGTAACCACGCCGTATTCCACGGTGGCCACGTTCTCGTCGCTGGAGATCCACGTCATTTGGTTGGTATCGCCATCCAACGGGTTGGCATACACCGACAGCGCACCGGTGCGTCCGGGGATCAGCGTCATGGACGTTTTATTGAGTGAAATGGACTCGGCTTCCACGCCGCTGTTGTACAGGTTGAGACTCAGGTTATCAATGACCGCTTCCTCACTGCCGGTACCGTCCACCACGATACCCAGATCCCAGTTAGTGTTCAGCGCCATATCCGCCGGTGTGGTAAAGACCGTCTTCGCCGTTCTCCACTGGCCGATATACTCCTTATCACCGCTGGTATAAATGTTGTTAAAGCCCATCGTGCCGCTCCACACGCGGAGGGGAGCGCCTTCAGTTACGACATAATCGAAAGTGATCACGTAGGTCGTACCGGGATTCAACGGGATCGCCTTGCGATAATAAATCGTCGCCTTGCTGGAACCGCTGGTATTGTGCAAACGCAGACCGTAGCTGCCATCCTTACCAATACCTGGCAGGATCGCCTCGCTCAGATTGATTTTGTCGCAATAGTACAGCGTGTTGCCCAACTCAAAGTCGCCGTTGGTCAACAGGTTGGCATATTCGTCGATAACCACGGTCGCCGTACCGGTCTTACCCTTATCGTTCGTGGCGGTAATGGTCACCGTACCGGAGGACGCCACCGCCGAAATGTTGCCGTCCTGATCGACAGACACCACGTTGGGATCACTGCTGGTCCAGGTCACCGTGCCCATATTGGACAGCTCCGGAACAGCGGAAACCTTCAGGGAGGTAGTACCGTTCGGCAACAGCTTAACCTCGTTCGGCGTGATCTGCAGGCTGTCGGCATCCGGCAGCTCCATCCAGGTGATGTCATCCACCGTCAGAACTGCATCACTGTGATTGCTGATAGCGATGGCATAATTCTTATTGGGAGACGCCTTCGTGGTAAACACAAAACTGATCGTCTTCCACTCGTCTGCTGTCAGCGTGGTATTCTTCTCACCCAGATCGCCCGCTGCGTTGTGCGTGCGGATAACGTGCGTGCGGATCGAAACGCCCTTCGCCTTCAGCGTGACCAGATAGGTCTTGCCGCCCTCGATAGGAGCAGGAGCAAAGTACAACGTTGAGGTCACATCCGCCGGGATCTGCAGCACGTTGTTGCCGTCATCCTCGGTCACGACCGTGCCCCGGCCATCCTTCACGATGTTGGTCGTCAGCGTCGCGTTGTTCCAGTCACCGTTTTCGAAATCACCGCCGCTCAGGCGCTCGCCGTACGCATCCACCTTCACGGTGACCGTGTCGGTAACACCTTTGTAGTTCGTCGCGGTAACGGTCGCCTCACCGGCAGCCACCGCTGTGATCTTGCCGACTGCATCCACCGTCACGACCGCTTCATCGCTGGTCGCCCAAGTCAGCGGACCGGCACTCAGGCCGCCCTCGGTAACGACAGCCAATGTCTTGTACGTGCCGGGAGCAAAATGCAATGCCTCATCCTTTAATTCGAAAGATTCTGCGATCAACGGAACTGTGATAGTACAGGTTGCGCTGAGAGTACCGTTGGAAACCGTGATGGTCGTCGTGCCCGAAGCAATCGCGGTAACCTTACCGTTGGCATCGACGGTCGCAACCGCTTCGTTGCTGGAAGTCCATGTCAGCGCGCCGACGTTCGCCTGTTCGGGAACCGTAGTAACCGTCAACTGCAAACTGTCACCATGATTCACCACGGAATTCGCGGGAGCCAGCACGATATCGGTAGCCGCAGGCAGTGCCACCAGTGAGAAATCGTCGATATACACCGGCGTCGAGCCCGTGTTGCCGATCGCCACGGCGTAGCTCTTGTTTGGGGAAGCCTTGGTCGTGAACACACGGGTAATGGTAGTCCACTCCGCTTCCTTCAGCGTGGTATTCTGCCAACCGCTACCCACCGCAACATGCGAGCCGGAAAGGGAGGTACGCACCGTACCGCCCTTGGCTTTGTAGGTCAGCATATATGTCGTGTCACCCTTGACGGGGATGTTTTGGAAATACACGGCATTGGTGCTCAGCTTCAAGCTTGCCACCAGATTCGTCGCATCCTGGGGATCGGCAACGACCGAACCTGAGCCGTCCTTGATCAAATTGGTCGTCCACAGTAGAATGTTCCAATCCTCATTCTCAAAATCACCGCCGGTGATGAGCTCGCCATACGCATCCACCGTCACCGTCATAGTAGCGGTCAGCGTACCGTTGGTAACCGTGATGGTCGCAGTGCCATCAGCAACCGCCGTAACCTTACCGTCCGCTATCGTGGCAACAGTATCATCACTAGAGGTCCAGGTGAGCGCACCCGTCTCGGTACCCTCGGGGGTCACGATCAGGTTAAGCGTCTTCGCCGCGCCGGGCGCCAGATGCAGCTTCTTCGGCTCAACATCCAGACCGGTAGCCAACTGCGGAACCGTCACAACACAAGTGGCGGTCAGCGTACCCGCCGTTGCCGTGATGGTCGCCGCACCGGTGCCGACAGCCGTAACAACGCCGTTCGCCACAGTGGCAACCGCTTCGTTGCTGCTGGTCCAGACAACCTCGTCGTACAGACCGCCCTCTGGCGTGGCAACGATTTCCAATGTTTCAGTCTCACCGACACCCATCGTCAGCGTCGCCGGATTCAGGGCGATCGCCGTTGCCGGGTCGGCGGGCTTTTTCATAATCACGATATCATCGACGTAAGTTCCGTCGGTGCTGATCGAGTTCTGCAAACCGATACCTAAGCCGTAGGTATCATCCGTCACCGAAGCACCGGTGGAGAAGGCCTTAGTGAAGGTCTGCCAAGCCGTGTTGCTTTCAGGCACAAAGTTGAACCACGCACCACCTTCAACGGTAAAACCCTTGCCGGTGTTGATGTAGAACGACACGGGGCCGCCGTATACGCGAGCGGACAGGATATACTCCGTGTTCGGCTCCCAAGCAAAGGTCTTGCTGCCGTAATATTTCGCCGCCTGCTTCGGGAAAGTGGACGGAATATACAGCGCTTTGTTGCCGGTCTCGCCGGGAGCATCCTTCACTGATGCGCCGTTTTGAATCGGCGAACTCCAATAACCGTTATATTCGTAGGACATCGCGGTATCAAACGTGCCGTCCATCAACAGATTATCACTGGCGGCATCACCCAGATCGATGAGCTTAATATCATCAATGTAGGTGTTGGGATTCGCATTCATCTTGAACGAATATCCGTCATTGGCGGGCTTACTATCGGTCTTGAAATAATAGGTGATCGTCTGCCAGTCGGTAGTCGTGGCATTCGCGTTGGCAGCAGGGCCCATAATGCCCTTACTGGACACGTTGAAATTCACCACCACCGGACCGCCGAACACACGAAGCTGCAGTGCATACAGGCGGTCAGCCTGCACGCCCAGCTTGCCGCCGGACCAGGTATTGGTCATCTGCGACGTGACGCGCAAGACCTTATTGGTGGCATCCTTCGGGTCTTCCGTAACGGTACCCTTAGCCACCCAGCTCTTGATTGCCGAATTGGTCGTAGCGCCTTCGAAATCTTCGATCAGCGTGACGGTTTCTGCCGAAGCCGGCAGCACCAATCCGGAAATACTGCAAGTCACCAGCAGCGCCAGTGCCAGCACATAGGAATGGATGCGCTTGGAATTGTACTTCATGAACCGATTCCTCCTTTGTATCCCGAAGATTAAAAAAAGAGCGGCACAGTGCAAGACCGTGCCACCTCTCAAAATCTCCGGCGACTTTACTCGAATAAAGTATACTATACTTCTCATCATTTTGTAAAGAGTTTTTCGCAATTTTCGAAAAAGATAGCAAGATTTTTAAAAAATTTTTGTTAAGTATGTTGCTTTTTTAAAAAAATGCACTGAATTATGAAAACCAAAAAGAAAAAAGAGGACAACCGTGAAATAGCTGATTCACGCGTGCCCTCTTTTCCTTATGGAAATTTTTACAATATAACTTATACCGCCTTGACGTCAAAGGAACGGGCGATCGCCTCACGCCCCTCTGCCAACGACGAAAACTCACCCGCCGCCAGCATCTGCACCAGCAAGTTGCCGAGCGCCGTTGCCTCGATCGGGCCGGCATAGACAGCTTTGCCTGTAGCCACGGCGGTCAGTTCGTTCAAATACCCGTCCTGACAACCGCCACCGACGATGTGCAAACGACTGTAGGTTCTGCCGGTGACCACTTCCATCTCGCGAACCGCTCTACCGTAGCACTGCGACAGGCTGAGATAGATGACCTTGCACACCTCGCCCACAGTCTCCGGCACCTGCTGTCCGGACTCGGCGCACAATGCCTTTACCGTGTCGATCATGCTCTTAGGAGCGAGGAAGCGCATATCGTCCACGTCTACCAGAGAGCTGATCTCGGCAGCACGCGCCATATCCGACAGTTCACCGAAGCCGTACTGATCATTTAACTCGCGCTTCACAGACTGTAGCATCCACAGTCCCATAATATTCTTCAGGTAGCGGAAGCGATATTCCACGCCGCCCTCATTGGTAAAGTTCAATTTCCAGCTTGCTTCGCTGCAATCAGGAGCCATACGCTCCACACCAAGCAGCGACCACGTACCAGAGCTGATGTACAGAAAATCGTCGTCATTTGCCGGCACCGCCGGGACTGCAGAGCCGGTATCGTGTGTGGCGGGTAGTACCACGTCGCAGGTGTATCCCACTTTAGCGGCAATGGCGTCGGTCAACTTACCGACCGTTTCGCCCGGCTGACCGATACGCCCGAACAGGCGGCGCGGGAAGCCCAGCTTATCCAACAGCTCACCGTCCCACTCCTTGGTTTCGGCATTGACCAGATTGGTGGTGGTCGCCAAGGTATATTCGTTGATGCCAACACCCGTCAGCAGATAGTGGAAATACGCAGGGATCATCAGCATCTGCGCGGCTTTTTCCAGCAACTCCGGCTGTTCCTTTTTTAGGCTCATCATTTGATAGATGGTATTATACATCGCCTTCTGGATACCGGTATGGGCATACAGCTCCTTTTCGGGGACACAGGCATACACCGCTTCGTCCATACCCTCTGTACGGCTGTCGCGATAAGCGACCGTATCACCCAGCACGGCACCCTGCTCATCGAGCAGTACGAAGTCAACACCCCACGTGTCGATACCCATAGACTGCGGGATCTTGCCCAGTTCGCCGCACTTCTTCATACCCTCAACGATACCGGAAAACAACATATCGGTATCCCAGCAAAGATGGCCGCCCCGCTCGACCAGACCGTTTTTGAAGCGATGTACCTCTTCCAAAACGATCTTACCATTCTCCGTATGTGCGAGAATGTGACGACCGCTGGAAGCACCGATATCTACTGCCAAAAAATATCTGTTACTCATACAAGACCCTCCTTAGGTTTGTAAAATATTCCTGTTTCAGTATACCAAACGCCGCAAAAAATGGCAAGCATTCTACGAAAGAAAAGAACGATATTCCCGAAATTGTCGAAAAATCAGCCGTGTAAGAGCCGCAATCCTTTTGGGTAACGATTTTTGAGCCGACCGCCTGCGACCTTGCCGAAGCCGGTCATCACACCGTCGACCGCAACACCTGTCCATCCGTCAGGTGCGGTGACAGCAAGCTCCTCGCCACGTAGGAACGCGGTGATGCGTGGATCGTCGCGGGAAAAATCAAGCAGTCGCTTACAATCTGACGGCTGTGCCGATTGGAACAGCGCGTGAGCCGGCTCCAGTCGCAATGTGCGCCCCGACATCACCTGCGCTGCCGTTACACCGGAGCACAGCACGTGTACCCCCGATGCTACCGGCAAATTGGGCGGCAACAGACGTACCGTATCTCCAACGCGCACAAACTCACCGCACGGAGGGGCCTTGAAGCAATCGGTATACAGCTCCTGCGCCGCGGCAACCGCACCGCTGCGATCGGGAGCGGTTATGGTATGCGCCGATGCGGACGCTGCCGCTCCTTCACGGCGAAACCGTGCGAGAAAATGTCCCTCACCACCGTGCCACGGGAAAATGCGGCGACACCGCGACAACGGCACCGTACGGGCAAACGCCAATAACCTCTCATCACCGAACGGTGC